>NZ_JABXKN010000154.1:0-105393 GCF_017115065.1 Nostoc sp. JL23 | reverse complement strand
CACCCTAATTTTAATTTTTTGCCTCTGAATGCTCTCAAATACTTATTTTTTCGTAGCTCCTTTTAGTGATCGCCTATTGTACCCAAGTTTCTCAAACCCAGTCCCCGTGAGCATTTGCCATTTGTGGATGAGTCTAATAAATTTAGTTGCTCTCAGACCATTTTGCCTCCAGAGAAAATTCTTTTCTAAAACCTCCTGCCTCCTGCCTTTTTTCTGTGACATAAGGAGAGAAATCCAGGATTGATCAGGCAATAAAAGGTCATTTATTTTAAAACTGTGGAAAGTTTTGCAACCATGTGAGCACGAGATGAAACTTCAAGCTTGCGAAACATCCTTTTTAAGGCTTGCTTGACAGAGTTTTCAGTAATCCAAAGTTCAGCACTAATTTCTGCATTGGTTTGTCCTTGAGCCACCAAGGAAGCAATTTGCATTTCACGAGGCGTTAAACGCTTTGTCTGTAATAGTGGTTGTTGCAATTGCGCCATTGCCACCCAAGTAGAAATATGCAGACAAAGCGCACTCAAATCTGTAAGATTTTGTGAATCAAATGCAGGCATTCCTTGCTGACGCGTCAAACCTACCACACCCACTAACTCACCATTGCTGACAATTGGCCCTGCCATAACGTGCCAGTGATCGGCACGAGGACAAATCAATTTCCATGTTTTAGGTTCTACTACCAAAGCTTCATGAACAGGGGCATGGCGTTCTAGCAAGTAGCGTGCAACTGGATTGTGTTGAGGTGATAATGCAATTTGCAATGCTTTTTGAATCTTGCTGTCAACTAAAGAAATTTGGGCAAAGAAAAACAGCCCACATCGTGTAGCTGAAAAATACTCACTCATTTGTGCGGATATGTGCGATCGCAAAGTCTGTTCATCTTGAGCTTGAGCAATTCCATGAAATAGAGCTTGTAAGGCAACCATGATTTGCAAAGTGTACTCGTTCGAGGTCTAGGCGCAGTATCGCAACCAGACCTATCTTAGCTTTAGTCACACCAAACCGCTTCGCGGAGTCATTAGTTATTAGTCCTTAGTTTTTTCACCCACTCTGTTGCGAGCTATGTACCAAAAAACTCTTTATTAATGACTAATGACCAATGACTAATTTGTTTGGTTTTTTGGATTACTTTACATGACTGTAAATTCTGGCATTGATGACACACAGATATCCAGGCGCTGGATTCAAATCAGTTTTTTGATCGCAGCAGTGCTTTTCAATCTCTGTTTAATAATCCAAATATTCAGTGTTGGATTGGCTTACTTTTACAACTCTGATTGGTGGAACCTACATATTTGGCTCGTGCGAGGATATGGCGGACTCTCACTAATTTTGTTGATATGGGTGTTTTTGATTCCCTTTCCTCGAAGAGTCCGAAACCTAACAGCAAGTATGCCAGTGCTACTGGGACTGCAATTTCTCACAATTCACTTGCAAACTTCTTTTCCTCTAGCAGTGTTCCATCCACTTATCGGCTTTTCCTTATTCTCTATTTCCATAACCCTAGTGCATCGGACATCGCACATCGTATTTCCCAACCATAACCAAGACTAAATCGTTGAGGAAACACAAGTTTCAATTTTTTTCACGCTATTACAGGAGAAATACAAGTGTCTCAATACGCCGATCCGTCTGTTCTCGTTGATACCCAGTGGCTTGCAAATCATCTTAACGATCCAAATATCCGCATTATTGAAGTAGATATGAGTCCAGAGCCGTACAACAATGCTCACATACCTGGTGCTGTCTTCTGGAACATCTTTACAGACTTACTCTTGCCCGACTTGAAGATAAATTTGGATGCGATCGCTTTTGAGAAACTGATGGCACGTTCAGGCATCACCCATGACACCACAGTGATTGCTTATGGCAGTTATCCGGGAACGGGAGCCTGGATTTTCTGGTTGTTGAAAGTCTTTGGACATGAGAATGTACGAGTTCTCAATGGCGGCTACCAAAAATGGAAATCAGAAATTCGTCCACTAGCAACTGAGTTATCTACGTTTACTTCTACTGATTACCGTGCCAGAGGTATTGATGCTCATCTGCGAGTATTACACGATGAAGTTCAGGTATCGATAGGTAGAAGCAATCGCGTATTGTTGGATGTCCGAACACTGCAAGAATACTCTGGTGAGTGGTTTTTCAATCAGCCACCAAAAGCAGGCGAACGTACTGGACATATTCCAGGTGCAGTGCATTTGGAGCATATCTTAACTCTCAATGAGGATGGAACTTTTAAATCATTTAACGAATTAAAAAATCTTTATGACAGTAAGCGCATTACCCCTGATAAGGAAGTGTTTCCCTACTGTGCTATCGGTGGGCGTTCTGGATATACCTGGTTTGTCTTAAAATATTTATTGGGCTATCCGAATGTTCGGAATTACGATGGCTCTTGGAATGAGTGGAGTCGCCTGCCTGATATAGCGATCGAGAGGTAGTGAGAGTTATTGGGCAATATTACCAATAACCACACCTTTACGGACGGACACCACTACTGCCATCAAGATTAAAATCTCTTAACCTTTCGTTACACTAGAGACATCGAGAAGGAAGAAAGCAAACCTCTCGAAGCTGAAATCAAAGGTGAACGACATGAATGGCACAATTCGCGTTGGTAATCTCTTCGGAATTCCCTTCTATATCCATCCGTCATGGTTTTTAGTTCTGGGTTTAGTAACTTGGAGCTATAGCAGTGGATTGGCGGCGCAATTTCCCCAATTGTCTGCGGGATTAGCTTTGCTATTAGGATTGATGACAGCGCTGATGTTATTTGCCTCTGTCGTCGCCCATGAATTAGGCCACAGTTTTGTTGCGATTAGTCAGGGAATTGATGTCAAATCGATCACGCTGTTTATATTTGGCGGTTTAGCAAGCTTAGAAAAAGAATCGAAAACCCCAGGTGAAGCTTTTTGGGTAGCGATCGCCGGGCCAATGGTAAGCTTACTACTATGCGGTATCGTTACAGCGATCGGTGTTACTACTGCTGCATCAGGGCCGTTAGCTGCAATCCTTGGTGTTCTAGCTTCCGTAAACTTGGCATTAGCGCTATTTAACCTGATTCCTGGCTTGCCCTTAGATGGCGGAAATATACTGAAAGCTATCGTTTGGAAAATTACAGGTAATCCTTATAAAGGTATAACCTTTGCGAGTCGAGTTGGACAAATCTTTGGTTGGGTAGCAATTCTTTCTGGTGTAGTTCCCTTACTATTATTTGGCAACGCCGGTAACTTCTGGAATTTGTTAATTGGCTTCTTCTTATTGCAAAATGCTGGTAATTCGGCTCAATTTGCCAGAGTCCAAGAAAAACTTACAGGTTTGACAGCTCAAGATGCCGTAACTCATGACAGCCCGATTGTCTCTGCTAATCTTACCCTGAGAGAGTTTGCCGATGAGCGAGTCATAAGTGGGCAAAACTGGCATCGGTTCTTAGTGACTGATGATGATGGACAATTAGTAGGTGCGATCGCAGTTGATAATTTAAGAACCATCCCCACAGCACTGTGGTCAGAAACTCAAGTTAAAGAAGTCATGCGACCAATTCCCGAATTTACCACAGTCCAATCAGATCAACCTCTGCTGGAAGTCATGCATTTACTCGAACAACAAAAGCTATCTGTGCTTCCCGTGATTCGTGAGAATGGCGTCCTAGTTGGAATCTTAGAAAAAGCTGCAATTATCCAGCTACTTCAAAGCCGAACCCAACCTAACCCTGCATAGAGACGCAATTCATCGCGTCTATCAAAAAAAACGGTAAACCTTTGTAGAGACGTGATTTGTCACGTCTCTACATTTTTTTATCACCCAAATTTTTGATTGCATGAAAAAACTCCGTACAATTGAAAGAGCCTTATTGACCGTTGCCTCTTATCTGTCCCCGTAAATAAGTTCAAAAATCAAATCGGATTGTTATGTAGCACTCCTATTTAATTTTTGAATAAAACTCAGTATATATCTATTCCCTATTCCCTGTATTTATTTTCCAAGAATTTTTACGAGATATTAGGTATATCCCTAGCAAGGATAGACCTAACACTGACGCAGGTTCGGGTATAGTTTTGATTTTGGCATAAATAGCTGTTGTAGTTGTAGCTTCTTCAAGAGCTTTAATACTTATCTGGCGACTGTCTGGATTAAAACCGGTTAACTCAAGGGTATATTTATTACTTCCAAATGTGAAACTGCGATTACTCAAATTTGTGTCTAAAAATACTAAGTCTGCACTCTTTTCAGGATCTTTTGGGTCGTTAAATGTATTTACTAAACGCAAGTTGAAGTCAAAAACTTGGCTGGTTCCCACAGGTGTGCTGAAAGATACATTGAGATTTAAAGGGACAAATTCAACGCTTGAATCAGTGCGTACCTTTCCATTAAAGTAAGTTAAATCAGCTATTTTGAATACAGAGTTAATGTCCGCAGAAAATGAAGTTCCATTAGAGGTTAGTTTATTTGGAAGTCCTAGTGACGAATTAGCTTGACCCCAAGTAAATGTATTACTTCCCACACCTGTATATATGGGATTAGTATCAGTGATTCCTGGAGTAGGGTTTCCCCATGTCGCACCAGAGATGCCAGAAAAAGTTAGAGCTTGTGCTTGACCAGAGAAACTAAATCCTGTGGTCAAACTCACAAAAAAACTAGATATAGCAGTAGCGAAAACAAAACTAAGTTTCATAATTCTAGGTTTTAATTATCATTCTGGAGTTTCTTTCAAGTAGGTCTTCAATCTACCTTAGTAAATTTACGGAAAATCCGCCAACGTCTTATTGTATTTTTTATAAAAATTTTATGTGTATTTCAAAATAATTTAATGAATAATTTATATTTATTAAGTTAAAATTATGGGTTTTTAAAATATATTTCACTAGTTTGTAATTAGTAAAACGGTAAACTTCTTGCAAAAAGTTCTCTAACACGCTAAACTCAGCAGGAGTTGAGACTTTAACGAAAGTCAAAGGGAAAGTGAGGTTTTTTTTGATTTATGCAAGAAGTCTAGTAATTGTGTAGGCGTAGCCCGTCGTAGACATCGCTACCTTACTTGACTTACCGATAAATTGTCAAGCTGATATCAAGTTATGGTTTTTTGACATTCCTCGCGCTATGGAGAGGAATGGGATTCATAATTTTGACAAAATCTTTGACAACAACTGGCTAGGAATTTTAGATAGAGCCAGATTTTGTCCCTGTATCCCTAACTCATTATGAAAAGCACGAATAGTTTTCACCACATAAGCAAAGGTTGTTTGATAAGCTTCTGGTTGTTTACTTAATCGGTTTAAGGCTTGCAAATGGTTATCTAATGCCACTTCTAAGTGTTGAGAGCGTGTTGCTTTGTCGCCATTAAAAGACTTATCTATTACTAGCTGATAATGTGCTAGTCCCAGGTTATTGTGAGAGGCAAGCAAATCAAAACTTAAAGGAGTGCCGCTAAGTGAGTTAGCCAAAGCTATAGCTTCTTCGTAAGCGCTGATACATAGTTGCAGATACTTTTGCCGTGCCTCTTTAGTAGTCTCAGATAGGTTTGCTAGATGCCAGTAGGCAGTACCCAGATTATTTTGTGTAGCGGCGCAAGCACTGGGAACATTAGCTGGAGTGCGATACTTGAGAGCTTCGCTATAAACATCTATAGCTAGCTGGAGATTTTGGGCAGGTTTTTCGTATTGTGCCAGATTCCAATACGCAGTACCGATATTGTTTTGAATCATGCCATACTTCAGCGGTTCCTCTTCAGGGTTGTAGTGTGCAAGTGCTTCATTGTAAGCTGCGATCGCTTTCTTTAAATGCACAATCGGTTGATTGTATTGCCCTAAATGCCAGTAGGCAGTACCCAAATTATTCTGGCAAGCCGCATACTTTAATGAATCCATATCCGCTGTACGGTAGCTGAGTGCTTCACTGTAAGCGAAAATAGCTTGCTGCCAATTTTCAGATGGGTGAGAGAAACGAGCTAAATCACCATAGGCTGTTCCCAAATTATTTTGCACACGAGCGTAAGTTTCCGAATGTGTCTGGGGCGAAATCATCTTTAACGCCAACTGATAAAATTCTATTGCCTGCTCTATATAAGTTTGTCCCTCCTCAGAATTGGGTGGTGTGCGGTATAGCATCCAGTAGAGTGTACCCAAATCATTCAAGATATCTGGGAGTTGCGGTGAGCTTTCGTCATAGCTAATTGCCTCCTGATAGGCAATAATTGCCACCATCAGGTTTTCTAAATTTGCCTCTCCTTGCTCAATGCGAAGACGGTATAAAGTACCCAACCGATGATAAGCCTCTGCCAGTATCTCCTCTGAAACAAGATTTCCGTGTAATTCTTCAATCTCCAATAAAATCTGCTGTGGTTGTAAGGAATCCTCTGCATTTTGAGTAATACTTGTATTAATTGTTGCTATTATTAGCTCCGTTAACTCACTGCTAATATAAGATAAAGATGACAGCGATTGATTATTACTCCCATTACCAGACCGATTTGTAGATTCCTGTTGTTGTGGCGTAGCCTTCAATAAATCTGCTGGTGATGGTGAAACTTCCTCAGTTTTGTGTACGCGATTCCCTTGTATCTCTACTGGGAAATCAGAATTATTCTCAAACTTGAACTCAGTGGCTGCGGTTCTGAGTTCTGGTTGGTTAGCTGATTCATCTAGAATCGACTGCTCAATATTCCCTAAATCCAAGCTTCCTGAACGTGAAAAACGTTCTGGATAGGCCAAATTCTGAGTTACTGGTGTGGGTTCTCCAGCAAACACAAATACGCCAGTACGACAACGCCAAAACTGTGGTGCTGATTGCTTGATAGCCGATAACCAAGGACGTGGTATCCACAACAGCAAGTTAGATTCCAGGAATCGGCTAGATTCTTGTGTAGAGAAATATTGTTCGCTTAAGCGGAGATAGTGCAAAAATAACCGCTGTGTCGCTACTGATTGCTTAGTGAGATGCTCCACGCCGACAATCTGAAATGCTGGTACTGGAAAAGGTTTTCCAGGAGTATCTTTTGATGCCCCAACAATTGGCGGTGGATAATTAGTCAACCATTGATTAATCTGGATTATGGGGTTCGGATCGTTTAAATTCAAACGCAACGTGACTAATCGCGGATAAGCTGGAGTGCTATTTTCCTGAGCATTTGATGATTGATATAGCACCTGTCCAACAGGATAAGCTAATGTAGAATGCAAACGGGCTGCTACCTGATTTCTTAAGTATAAATCATCACAAACTGCTAAAAGAATTTGTCGTCGTAAGCCAAGACTTAAGGCAAGTTTCAGGCGGTGGTATACTTGCCGATTCCAAGTAGAATTATTGTTGTGTGCAGTATCATTCACGCTCATAGCGGCTAAAGAGCCAAAACACAGTACATATCACCTTTTTGGGTGTATCCAGTGGGACAAACTCATACCAATTCAAAATTCAAAATGACGCTCTCTACGAGACGCTAAAAGCGTAGCTTGCTTCTCTGTAAGAGTACGCGGACTCGCTCTAAGCGAAGCCATGCCGAAGGCTTTACGCTGCGCTAACAAAAATCAAAATTAAGAAAGCCAGACAGAACACAGGTTTGGGAGTATGTATCTGTCACATCCTTTTTTCAAATTGGTCTCATACTAAAAATTATTTTTAACAAGTAGATGTTGTGCTACTCAGGATATATTCAGCATTCAATTATAGTCGGAACAATAAAGTATAATTATATACTTTTATTCCTAGTTCAATTTTAACAAAAAATAAAAAAGCAGGCCCCTCTTAAAATCGGAACCTGAAAAACTATAAAGAAAATGAAGTTTTCTTAAAATGTTTTACGATCAACTGCTCTTAGAAACAAAGAAGGCGACTACAATCAAGCCGACAACCAAAACTGTAGCGGCAATTCCTAGTAGGAGATAAGTTCGCTTTTGCCCCTCTGTGGGAGGTTCTGCTTGATAAATCTTTGGTTCCCGGGCAAAATTATTCAGAAGACCGCCTTCTTCATTGGTATAGGGCATGAATGAATTCCTTTATCTTTATCGTTAATTTAATGTTACATAAATGCTAAATCTGGTCTTAAACTGCTAGATAAATCGTTACATTGGGGATTTAAAAGAGGTAGCGGTGCAGGGGAGCAGAGGGGCAGAGGAGACAAGGTGACTTGTGAGAATTTACAACAAGTTTTTCCCCTTGTCCCCTTGTGCTGTTCCCCATGCCCCATGCCCTACTCCCCATTTTCTAACTAGTAATCGTCCCAGTTAGAGGTGAACTAGGACTGGCGTAATCTTTAATAGGCATTCTGCCAGCAAGGTATGCTAGACGACCGGCGACTGTTGCTAAATTCATGGCACGAGCCATTGCTGCTGGGTTTGGAGAAAGAGCGATCGCACTATTAATCAACAAAGCATCTGCTCCCAATTCCATTGCCTGGGCGGCTTCTGAGGGTGAACCAATACCAGCATCTACCACCACTGGCACACCTGCATTTTCGATGATGATTTGGATATTGGCAGTTGTTTTCAGTCCTTGTCCAGAACCAATTGGTGATGCCAAAGGCATGACTGTAGCACAACCTACCTCTTCTAAACGCTTGGCTAACATGGGGTCAGCATTGATATAGGGCAATACTGCAAAGCCTTCTTTAACTAGTTGTTCTGCTGCTTGCAATGTCCCAATCGGGTCTGGGAGTAAATACTTAAGATCGGGTATTACTTCTAACTTTATAAAGTTATTATCTTCCTGCCCCAACAATTTCGCCATTTCTCGCCCCAAACGCGCCACCCGAATTGCCTCTTCGGCAGTTTGACAACCTGCGGTATTGGGTAACATCCAGATTTTCGTCCAATCCAAGGCTTCAGCTAAACCTTCATGTCCCGGAGCCTTGGTTTGTACCCTTCGGACTGCTACGGTGACAATCTGGCAATCGCTGGCGGCGATGCTTTGCTGCATTTCCTCAATGCTGCGATACTTACCAGTTCCCGTCATTAAGCGGGATTGGAAGGTTTTGCCAGCGATAATTAGTGGGGAGTCTTGAGTGGGGAGTAGGGATATAGCAGAGTGATGTCCGTTGGAGAAATTGGCAGAGTGAGTCAGCATTGGGGTGGAGGTAGATGACTTGGACTGGAAACGCGAATAGTGAAAATTAGCAAGTAGGGGGTCAGACTTTTGTTCCAAGATTAAATCGGCAATCAAAGCGGCGGTTACGGGCGCAAGTAGAATTCCATTGCGGTAGTGACCCGTAGCAAAGGTTAAATTTTGACAGTGGCTAGTGCCAAGAATGGGTAATTCATCAGGGGTCGTTGGGCGAAATCCCCACCAAAATTCCTGGATGGGATAATGCTTTAATTGGGGATAGAGGCGGATAGCACCTTGTAGTAATTTTTGAATACCTTCTGGGGTGTTGTTGGGGATAAAGCCAACGTCTTCACTTGTTGCTCCAATAACCAAGCGATCGCGTCTTGGTACGATGTAAATATTTTGCCCGAACAAAACCCGCTTCAAAGGCAATTCCGGCGAAACTTCTGGTATCCGCACACTCAGCATTTGTCCTTTTCTAGGTAGCACAGGTAGCGGTAACAATTCATTTGACCAAGCACCTGAAGCTAAAACATAGTGCGCGGCGCGAATTATTCCAGCATTGGTTTGGACGCCAATCACTTGTCCCTGCTGCTGTAAAAATGCTTCTACTGTAATACCGTCTTTGAGTTCAACACCAACAGACTCAGCCGCCGTCCGCAATACGCAAGCGAGAGCTTTATTATCAACTTGTGCGTCTTCAGGATACCACCAGCCACCAACTACCTCGGCTCCCAATCCTGGCTGATATTGATGAATTGCCTCTTTGTTTAACCAGTAAGAAGGGGATGAAGGAGATGAGGAGGAAAGACTTTCCCCTCTGCTCCTCTGCTCCCCTGCTCTCCTGCCCCCCTGCCCCCCTGCCTCTTCAAAGACGGGTGCAAGGATACCACAGGCACGGTAGCCAGTATTTAAGCCTGTCAGTTCTTCTAATTTGCGCGTCCAGTCGGGATATAAAGCACGCGATCGCCAACACAAGGAACGCATTGCCCCATTAGGGATGTTTTCCGCATCTGGTGCCAACATCCCGGCGGCGGCGTGGGTAGCGGCAGCCTGGAAGTCACGACAAAGCACGGTGACGTTTGTCCCGCGCAATTTTAGTTCAATGGCGATCGCTAAACCTATAACGCCGCCACCAATAATCACAGTCTCACTAATCATTAGTCATTAGTCATTAGTCATTAGTCATCTATCATTAGCTATTTATCATTAGTACATAACTAATAACTCATAACTTATAACTTATAACTCGTAACTAAAGACGGATCTATCTTTACCACAAAGCGCGAATTGGTTCGTTGCCTTGATTTGTATCGCTAGATGGTGTGCTGGTTTCTGAAGAATCTGTATTGCCATCTGTTGTACTGTCAGTTGAGTCATCGGCAGAATTTTGAGCAACGTTACTCCTGTTGTCAGGTCTTGGGGCTACAATACCGCGTCTGTTTTCGTTTGTTTCAGTTGTTTCGTTTCCTTCTGTTGCAGTTTCTTCATTCTTGCTGCCAGCACTGCTATTAACATTGATATTAGCTGGCAGGACTTCTGATTTCTTATCACTGGGAGCGTTAGCAGTTTGTACGCCCATCGGAAAGTTGATGCCCAGTAATGTACCAAGCAGAATGGCTAAACCGCCAGCCATTAAAATTAAGGGTGTCCATCTACCCATCTTGTCTTAACTCCTTTCTTTTTAACCTTTTGGTGTCCACACTATTTGAGAACCCTGTCCCCAAAATCCATCAAACTTTGTCACTTTCACGTCGCCTAAAACCTGAGTTTGACAGGCTAAACGCAAGTCTGTTGTAGGAGAATGGGGAGGAAGCGAACGCCGTACTCGATCGCGCCAGTTCGCTGCTGATACTTTGCCCTCTACCTTAACCGCGCAGGTACCGCAACTGCCAATGCCCCGACAGTTTATTACTTTAGCACCGTCATTGTAAAGATCAATACTATTGTGCAGCAAAACCTTGCGGAGATTGCTTCCATACTCGCAATCAATTGTTTTACCTTCTGCTAGTACTTTAGGCATTTTTAAATTGCCAAACTGGCTTTTTGTTGTATATTGACACATTGCCTCGAAAGTTGTCTCGTCGGTCCCAGTTTTATGACCACAAATTCCTCACCTCAACTTTGGCTCTATGACACTACATTACGGGATGGCACTCAGCGCGAGGGGCTATCTGTATCGATAGAAGATAAGTTACGCATTGCCCGTAGACTCGATCAACTGGGAATTCCCTTTATTGAAGGTGGTTGGCCTGGTGCCAATCCCAAGGATGTACAATTTTTCTGGCAACTTCAAGAAGATCCGCTAAAACAAGCTGAAATTGTTGCTTTTTGCTCGACTCGACGCCCTAACTCCACTGCCGCCACCGAACCGATGCTACAGGATATTTTGGCTGCGGGAACTCGCTGGGTAACGATTTTTGGCAAGTCTTGGGATTTACATGTGACAACCGGACTGAAGACGACATTAGAAGAAAATTTGGCGATGATTCGCGACACCATTGAGTACCTCCGTTCTCAAGGTCGTCGCATTATCTACGATGCCGAACATTGGTTTGATGGTTATAAGCACAATCGAGATTATGCTTTACAGACATTAGAGGCTGCGATCGCCTCTGGTGCTGAATGGCTAGTCCTCTGTGATACCAATGGTGGTACTTTACCACACGAAATTAGCCAAATTGTTCAAGATGTCATTAGTCATTTGTCATTAGTCATTTGTCAAGAACCAATGACCAAGGACAAAGGACAAAGGACAATGCCCCAAATTGGAATTCATACTCATAACGATTCGGAAATGGCGGTTGCTAACGCAATAGCCGCCGTAATGGCAGGGGCAAAGATGGTACAGGGCACAATTAATGGTTACGGTGAACGTTGCGGTAATGCTAACCTCTGTTCGTTAATTCCCAATTTACAACTGAAGGCGGGTTACAGTTGTATCACAGAAGACCAGCTCACACAACTTACAGAAGCTAGTCGTTTTGTGAGTGAGGTTGTCAACCTTGCGCCAGATGAACACGCTCCCTTTGTGGGACGTTCGGCTTTTGCCCATAAGGGCGGTATTCATGTATCAGCAGTGGAACGTAATCCCCTAACTTACGAACACATTCAGCCGGAACAAGTCGGGAATCGTCGCCGCATTGTGATTTCGGAACAGTCTGGACTGAGTAATGTTTTAGCCAAAGCCCGCAGTTTTGGGATTGAATTGGATCAGCAAAAGGCAGAGGCTAGAGAAATTCTCCAGCGTCTCAAAGATTTGGAGAGTGAAGGATTTCAATTTGAAGCAGCAGAGGCCAGTTTTGTGCTGTTGATGCACGAAGCTTTAGGAGACCGCCAGAAGTTTTTTGAAGTCAAAGGTTTTCAAGTCCACTGCGACTTGATTGAAGGGAAAGAAGCTAGCAATGCCCTAGCTACAGTCAAAGTCGCTGTTGACGGGAAAAATATTTTGGAGGCGGCGGAAGGTAACGGGCCCGTTGCAGCTTTGGATGCAGCTTTACGCAAGGCTTTGGTGAACTTTTATCCCCAAATTGCAACCTTTGATTTGACAGATTACAAAGTGCGGATTCTCAACGGACATACGGGCACTGCGGCGAAAACCCGTGTGTTGGTAGAATCAGGCAATGGTCGTCAACGCTGGACAACAGTAGGGGTTTCCACCAATATTTTGGCGGCTTCCTATCAAGCGGTGGTAGAGGGCTTGGAATACGGTTTGTTGTTACATTCTCAAGCAGAAGCAGCGGTGAAAGCTTCTAGTTGACAAAAGGGATATGTAGTGTAAGGAAAGTTTGCGTTTTTGGATGAAAAGGGGAAGCGATCGCTATTTGGCGATCGCTTCTTATGATCTATTAAAAATTTTTCTGCTTATATAGCGAAAAAGCGGTTGTGAAAAGTAGCTCTACCAATTGCGCCATCCACCTTTGGGTGCAACTTCATTATTAGTAGACTTCAGTCCGTGACTTTGCAACAGAGTTTGATATTCAGTGCTGCTTGCCCAACGGTCAATTTCTCGCGCCCGCAGTACTGGCACTGGATGGGTTAATTGGGCTGTACGGGCAGCTTTGACCATTTCACCCAGTTCTGTCTTGCTAATATCATCGTAAGCGCGAGCTTGGGCAACAAAGGCATCGAGATTCAGTTGGGGCGCTAAGGTGGGAGAACCACCTGCCAACTTCATCAACACGGACATGACAACTTTCGGGTCTTGGGTTGCTAGTAATGCGGCGCGATCGCAGGTAAACTCAGCACAACGTACCCATTCCAAAAGTTGCGCCTGTATGGCTTGGGCAACGATAGTACCGACATTGGGCACAATCGCCGCAGCTAATATTAATAAATTTACAGGTGTCAAGTAAACGCTATGGTCACACTTGAGATGCCCCAACTCATGGGCAATTACTGCCTGTATTTCTTCTGGTGTGAGAATATCAATCAGGGAAGTGTGTAGCACGACAAAAGGCTGCTTACCCCGCACAGCAAAAGTATAGGCGTTAGGAGCCGGATGTTGCCGGACGTACAACTGGGGAGGATCTATATCCAGGATTTTACAGGCATCTAACAACAGCTTGTATAAATCGGGTAGTTGCTTTTCACCCACCAAAATGCTAGAGGCAATATTTTCCACATAAAAAACCTGCTCTGCCATTGGCCCGAGCCAATTTCGCACCAACATATCTATGCCCGGTATCTGCTTGAGCGCTCTGGTAGCTTCCAGGTCTAATGGGTGACGAAATGAGTCAGCTTTTAAACCAATCAGCGGGGTTTTGAAGAAAGACATAGTGCAACAAGCTATAAAAAAATACAACTATGGAATCTGGCTGGATAGATAAACAGCCTCCCACAGTTAGTATAACGATTTCAGTTGGGGGTTTCCTTTCTTGCATAGTCGTAACTTTCGCTATCACTGCTCATTTCCCCCTTTTGCTGCATACGCCTACCGGGTAAACCCTCTCCTTTAGTATCCGTTGCAGTTAATCTTGATTGGACACACTAATTTACGCTCGGAGAATTGAATGCGCTTTGGTTTTTTTACTTTATGTGTTCTCGCACTAGCGACAACTTCTGGGCACGCCGCTCAGTCTCCCAAAATCCCAGCACTGGTAATGACCAGCCCGGATTCAGCTGACGCCAACTATGAAGATAAATGCAGCAACGGCGGCAACCTTGACCAGTTTAATCGCGATAAGTTTCTTAAACTTATGCTTGCTAATAAAAAATCAAAGCTATCTCTTCTGAAAGTAGCTCTCCTCAATGAAATTAAACAAAGTGGTGATGAGCCACGAGGCGAGGGTGTCCATATTGGTGAATGGAATCAAACCTTCCATGAGCGAAGTGGTTGTGGCACAAACACTAACAGTTACTCAGCATTTGTTGTCACTGTGACTGGTGGAAATGCAAACCATACGGTCGTGAAATACCTGGTAACAATTGATGATGACGATAACGCAGGCAAAAGAACCCTCAAGATCCGCGACATCCGTCCAATCAACCTACGAAATGATAATTGAGCAAGCCATTTCTCCTCGCTTCCTAGTTTCAACTCTCTGAAATTTAGAAGCTTCAAAGCCTTGTTGTACCGTGAGAAAACTAAGTATAGTATTTCATTAATTTATAGCGAATTTATGAAAAGTAATACCGTGCAATGCCAATACGTCAGCTTGAATTGTTAATGCAATAGCCGCCTTGTTAATGCGTTAGCTTGTATTGTTAATGCAATAGCCGCCTTGTTAATGCGTCAGCTTGTATTGTTAATGCAGTGGCCGCCTTGTTAATGCGTCAGCTTGCATTGTTAATGCGTTCCCCTGAATTAAAAACGCTACGCTTTTACGCAAAACTGTACTAAGCATGAAGCTACAACTAGTGGCACGATCAAAGTAAATCGTCTTTTTCTGTTGTCACTATGAAGATATTAATACTGAATGCCGGATCGAGCAGCCAAAAGAGTTGTCTGTATGAAATTGCAGATGAAACTCTTCCCAGTCAAGCACCCCAACCCCTTTGGGAAGGGAAAATCAACTGGACTCAAGATCGGGCTGTCGCAGAAATTGAGGTGAAAACTGCTACGGGTGGAACGCTGCAAAAATCAATCTCTGGTGATTCTCCACAGGCGCACCTCACCTATATGCTCAATACACTTGATCGTGATGATACCAAGGTAATCGAGCGGTTGTCAGAAATCGATGTGGTGGGGCATCGAATAGTACATGGTGGACAGGATTATCGAGATAGTGTGGTAATTACGGAGGATGTCAAAAAGGCGATCGCTGATCTGTCTAACCTGGCTCCAGCACATAATCCAGTGGGTTTGGAAGGTATAGAAGCAATTGAACAAATCTTAGGAGATGTCACCCAAGTAGCAGCCTTTGATACCGGATTTCATGGTACTTTACCCGATGCAACAGCAATCTATCCCGGCCCATATCAGTGGGTAGAGCAAGGTATTCGCCGCTATGGGTTTCATGGTATTAGTCACCAATACTGTTCTCAACGTGCTGTCCAAATTCTCGGTCGAGATGTTGCATCTGAGCGGTTAATTATCTGCCATTTGGGCAATGGTTGCTCTTTAGCGGCGATTAAAAACGGTCGCAGTATTGATACCACTATGGGATTCACGCCTGTAGAAGGATTGATGATGGGTAGTCGTTCTGGTTCAGTCGATCCAGGGATTCTGATTTACCTGTTGCGGCACTGCAATTACTCTGTAGAAAAGTTGGATGAGTTATTAAATAAAGCTTCTGGGTTAAAGGGAATTTCGGGTGTATCTAGTGATATGCGTGAAGTGAGAGAAGCGATGTCTCAAGGCAATTCCCGCGCTCAACTGGCGTGGGATATCTACGTGCATCGCTTGCGTTCTGGTATTGGCGCAATGCTTACTAGTTTGGGCGGATTAGATGCTTTAGTGTTCACAGCAGGTGTGGGCGAACACTCTCCAGAAATTCGCCAAGCCACTTGTGAAGCCTTTGGATTTATCGGACTGAAAATAGACCTTAAGAAAAATCAACAGCAGCCTGTGGATGAGGATATTGCTACACCCGATTCAGCAGTACGGATATTGGTTATTCATACTCAAGAAGATTGGGCGATCGCCGGGCAATGTTGGCAGCTATTGAAACGTAATTAGAAAGTCTGATTTAATTTGGGCAACATTGTTTGAATATTTCAGCTACCCTAATCTTTTTCTTAAAACAGTCTTTCACAACAAAATATCTTTTGCAATGCCTCACACCCAATTTTCAAGCTATTAACCAACGCATAAAGACTTTACCAATTTGCCCTACTATCAAACTAAAAACCCATTGTAATAACGGCCCAATTAGTGACAAAAGTAGCAAAAATAAGAAATTAGTGGGAGTAAAAATAAAAATACTAGAAGTGACACAAGTTACTCCCCACGCCAGCCAATTTCGATATTGAGAACTAATATAAGTCCATCTTGGAAGCTGACTAACCAGCCAAACTAATTTATTGTCTAGCGTAGCCTTATTATTAAAGCAAATCTTATCACTAAAACAGTTGTAGTACCAAATAGAAGCTAGTAATTTTGGTGGAATATATAAAGAGCAGCCTATTTCTCGCGCTTGCTCAATTTGTTTTAAAACTGTCTTATTTAGATAAAAAGTATACTGTCCTGGTTCAACCCTAATTTCAAGTTCAATAGGAGTGCCTTGAGGTATTTGCACAAAGAAAGAGAGTTGAACATCAGCTTCATTATCTGTATGTATTTTCTCAGCGTTCATTGTCGGGATAATTTTGCGATATTTTGTATAATACCAATCAGAAAATCTAGTGTTCCACGCCACTGCTTTTCTCCAGCAACTACCCCTTCATTATGTATTTTTAGGATTAAATTTCTATCCCCATCAGGTAATTGAAATAGCTTTTTATGGTAACGACTAATAATATCTCCATCTAACTGCATAACAGTTTGAGCATAAATAACATCGATATCTACGCTGGTAATATTCCCACTATTAAGTGCAGCTTTAAGCTCAGGCATTTTCCGCAGTGTACGAATAAATTTGTCATTATTCAAAAGTTCTTCAATCTCTTTCCACCTTTGCTGCAAACTTTTTAGATTATTTTCTTCTCGATCTGCGACAGGAGTTGGAGCAGGCAATATTGGTCGAGCTAACTTAATGTATACCTCATCAGTTGGAACAATATTTGCTTTATGTTCCACCTGATATTTAAGACGCTCTTGATATTGTATTATCCTGGAATCTGGCTCATTAGTCTCATTACTTTGTTCAAGGAGAATGTAAAAATATTCTCTTTCAAGTTGCGAAAATAGACTCGTATAACGCTTACGTAGCTCTTGAGCTTGAGTTTTTTCTGGTTCTGGTAAATCGTCTGGATTTGGAATTCCTTGAGCATCAAAGTAGTCTTTATCATTTATTGAATAAATCTCTTCATACGCTTGCCAAGCATTAAACTTTGCGCCAGTAATTTGCTCCACAACCATTGTATTTACTTCTAAAGCTGTAATATCATCAACTAATCCATGTACAGATGAGACTACTTTTTCTAGCAAATCTTTAGCTTGTTCTTGAATTTTATTAGGCATAGTCTTCCTTGATTTCTCTAAGGCAAATTAACCTACAGGTTAGGATAAGCTCATATCCTATAGGTATTTTTGGGTTAATATCAATTAATAAATATCAACTACTGGGGACGAGATAGCGATTGTTGTGAAGTTTTACTAGATTTCATAATTTCTATAAAAAATCCATACAACTTCTGCAAACTTTCTATATTTTTTTGCATAATTTCCCGACTTTCTTTGATTTGAGTTAGATGAAATTCACGAAGTTCTGTATATGGCCCACTACCAATAAATTCACTACCAACTTCATTAGTTATATCACCATCAATTAGATTGATTATAGTGTGCATTCGATTACCTGGTTGAGCAACTTGCTGCCCTTGGGGATTTTCTAACTGAGTAGATGATTCTGGAACCCAAGTGGTAATTTCTAGCTCGATAACTTCAACTATTGCTGTTTGAATAGCATCAATAATGTCATCAATCTTGAATCCTTCTCCTTTAGTATTTAGCTTCTTAACTTTTCTTTTAAATTCACTACTTGGTTTGCTAAATTGACTATTGCTTTCCCCATTTTCTATGGATTGACCATTAGTTTCTGCGTTTTCGTTAAAAGTATTATTCACCATGACATTTTAGAGGTTACAGACAGATTTAAATATAAACAAGATACAAGTTTAGGTTATGTCAAAATTTTTAAGGCTTTTACTAAAAAAAAGTAACTAAAGTCAAAACAACTTAATAATTAAAGCAATCTTTACTAAAAAAGTTATGATTTTCCTAAAGTCAAATTTATCTTAGAAAAAGAATAATACCGTGTTAGATTTTGGAGCCACGGTTTGTAATAAGTCCAGCGATGCTGCAAGGTTTTTCCACTGTTTTAAGTGGCGTTGACTCTGAAAGATTTATTTAATTAGCTTTTGGGCGTTTCGTTCTAATCTGTAGAAATTAGATATTACTTATGAACAAAGAAACATAAAGTATGTCTCAGAACAAAAGCAAGATTACGTATAAAGTAATACTCACCATTGAATTCATTTATTTTAGTCAACCTGTTTTTTATTTGCTCTAGCAAAGCGCAGACTCACAAATGGGGGTGACTTTTCTGATAGCAGTATGTATACAATAATATGAATATGATGATAAAGATAAAGAAAATATGTTGTTATCTCGTCAGAGTTTTGCTACACCTGTTGTAATTTGTATGTGTATTTTAGGAGTTGGCTTGATTCAATTCCCCCAATTGCAAAAACTAATAAATAGAAAACAATCTGCCTCTTTAGAAACTCTAAAAGAAGAAATAAAATCTGAAAATATCCGTCTGAATTTTCTCGAAAAAACGCCTAGCTTTGGTTATGATAACTTCATCGCAGATTTGGTATATCTCAATTTTCTGCAATATTTTGGAGATGATGAAATTCGGGATAAAACAGGTTACAGTTTAAGTCCAGAATATTTTGAAGTTATTCTAGAACGTGACCCGCGATTTTTAGCAGCCTATCACAGTCTTTCGATCAGTACTTCATTATATGCTGGTATGCCAGAACGTGCGATCGCAATATCACAAAAAGGCTTAAAATCGCTATCTCCCTCAGTTCCCGAAAGGTCTTATTACGTTTGGCGTTATAAAGGAGTTGATGAGTTATTATTTTTAGGAAACGCGAAAGCTGCCCAACAGTCGTTTGCAACAGCTGCAAACTGGTCGAGTAAATTTTCAGATCCAGAAAGTCAACTTGTAGCTAATACTTCCCAAAGAACTGCTGAATTTCTGAGCCGAAATCCTAATAGTAAATATGCTCAAATTTCTACATGGTCAATGGTTTTAAATAATCATGCTGATGAAAGAACTCAGAAACGCGCAATTAAGGAAATCGAAGCTTTGGGAGGAAAAATAGTTACGACTCCTGAAGGTACTAATAAAATTATATTTCCTCCTAAAGATTAAATTATTGCAAGTGTAATCGAGGATTCTATTCGCTCAATTATTTTCAAGTTTCTCATACATGATTGAGTAAAGTAATACTAATGTCAATAAAATTGGTAGAATCTGACTTTCAAATATTAGGTTGTTTTCTTGTTATCTCTCAGTTGCGCCCTTACATTGAACAGACTAAGTTTGTAGAACAAGTTCGATATCAAATGAAGGAAGGATATCAACTTGCATTCTTGGAAGTAGAAAAGCAAGCTGTAGCGGTCGCCGGATTTCGCATTTCTAATTGTTTAGCATCGGGGAAGTTTTTATACATTGATGATTTAGTTGTTGATGAGTTGAAACGGTCACACAGCTACGGTCAACAATTATTTCAGTGGCTAATTGAATATGCCAAAAATCATGAATGTAAACACCTGAGTCTTGATTCTGGTGTTCAGCGATATGCAGCCCACAGGTTTTATCTCATGCAGCGTATGAGCATTACAAGTCATCACTTTTCAATGGAGTTGTAGCAATAAGCAATTTGGTTGTGACAAATAATATTTTTTGGTATGACGGCAAATTAATTCACTCTCAAACCCTAGAATTAAACATTAACGATCCGGGTTTACTTTTTGGGGCAACTGTTTTTACAACATTGCGGGTTTATGAGAACTCCCTAGATAGTAATTTAACTAATTGGCAAGCACATTGCCAGCGCTTACTGTTCTCAATACAATCTTTTGGTTGGCAGCAACCCGATTGGAACCGTCTGCGTCAAGGCGCCCAAATTCTTCTCACACACTTCCCCGTTCTCAGAATTACCGTTTTTCCCGATGGACGGGAATGGATAACTGGTAGATTATTACCACAAAATTTGACAGAAAAACAAAAGAATGGTATTTCGTGCGCTGTTGCCAGTTCAGAATTTTCTCGCTCGCTCCCCTCTCATAAAACTGGAAACTATTTGAGTGCTTGGTTGGCAAAAACTAGCTCAGATGCTCAAGAAGCAATATTAGTTGATGCTCAAGGAAATTGGCTAGAAACCAGTACAGGCAACCTTTGGGGCTGGTGCGATCGCAGTTGGTACACGCCACCAATAAAGTCCGGAATTTTGCCGGGAATTGGGCGATCGCAACTTGTAAACTGGTTGCAAAACCACCAGCAGCCAGTGCGAGAAGAAACTTGGAGCGTCGAGTTAGTCCAGAGATTTGAAGCGATCGCCTACACTAATAGTGTGGTAGAAATTATTCCCATTCATACAGTTCATCTGCCTTCAGGGTCGCTACAATGTAATCCCTACCATCAAAGTTTTCAGCTAATAAGGGAGCTTTTTTTAGCATGACAGCCACGCCAAATTTGTTATATCTTAAGATAAGTTAACATAATTCTTAATAATCACCTTTCCGAGCAGAGAAGCTAGGCGATTGCGCGAAAAATACCGGAGGATAGACCTTAGTGAATAAAAGATGGAGAAATGCAGGGCTGTACGCGCTGCTGTTTATTGTCGTAATTGCGCTGGGAACAGCATTTTTTGACAAACAACCCCAAAGCAGAGAGACATGGCGATACAGTCGCTTTATTCAAGAAGTTCAGCAAGGCAGAGTAGAAAAAGTCAGTTTGAGTGCAGATCGCTCCACAGCACTGGTTACACCCAAATATGATCCAGCTAAACGGATTGTTACCTTAGTCAACGATCCAGACTTGATTAATACTCTGACTTCTAAAGGCGTTGATATTTCTGTTTTGCCCCAAACCGACGAAGGATTTTGGTTTAAGGCACTGAGCAGCTTATTTTTCCCTGTATTGCTTTTGGTTGGCTTATTCTTCTTGTTACGTCGCGCTCAAAGTGGCCCAGGCAGCCAAGCGATGAACTTTGGCAAATCCAAAGCCAGAGTGCAAATGGAACCACAAACTCAGGTGACATTTGGCGATGTTGCTGGTATTGACCAAGCCAAGTTGGAATTAAACGAAGTCGTAGACTTTCTGAAAAACGCCGATCGCTTTACCGCCGTTGGTGCAAAAATTCCTAAAGGTGTGTTGTTAGTTGGCCCTCCTGGTACAGGTAAAACCCTCCTCGCGCGTGCCGTAGCTGGTGAAGCAGGTGTACCTTTCTTCTCAATCTCCGGTTCAGAATTTGTCGAAATGTTCGTTGGTGTGGGTGCATCCCGCGTCCGCGATTTATTTGAACAAGCTAAAACCAATGCTCCTTGTATCGTCTTCATCGATGAAATTGACGCCGTAGGTCGTCAACGGGGTGCCGGTTTAGGCGGTGGAAACGATGAGCGGGAACAAACCCTCAACCAGTTGCTCACCGAAATGGATGGTTTTGAAGGCAACACTGGCATCATTATTATTGCCGCTACCAACCGTCCTGATGTTCTAGATGCAGCCTTGTTGCGTCCTGGTCGCTTTGACCGTCAAGTTGTGGTAGACCGTCCCGATTATGCCGGACGTAGCGAAATCCTCAAGGTACATGCTCGTGGCAAAACCTTGGCGAAAGATGTGGATTTGGATAAAATCGCCCGTCGTACCCCTGGATTTACTGGTGCAGATTTATCCAACCTGTTGAATGAAGCCGCAATTCTGGCAGCACGCCGGAATTTGACTGAAATTTCGATGGATGAAATCAACGACGCTATTGACCGCGTATTAGCTGGGCCAGAGAAGAAAGACCGAGTAATGAGCGAAAAGCGCAAAACCTTGGTAGCATATCACGAAGCTGGTCACGCTTTAGTTGGTGCTTTGATGCCAGACTATGACCCAGTACAAAAGATTAGCATCATTCCTCGCGGTCGTGCAGGTGGTTTAACTTGGTTTACCCCCAGCGAAGACCGGATGGACACTGGTTTGTACAGCCGCGCTTATCTAGAAAATCAGATGGCTGTAGCTTTGGGTGGTCGGATTGCTGAAGAATTAATCTTTGGTGAAGAAGAAGTTACCACTGGTGCTTCTAATGACTTACAACAAGTTGCACGGGTTGCACGTCAAATGATTACCCGATTTGGGATGAGCGATCGCTTAGGCCCTGTTGCCCTTGGTCGTCAACAAGGTAATATGTTCCTTGGACGAGATATCATGTCAGAGCGCGATTTTTCTGAAGAAACCGCCGCTGCCATTGATGAAGAAGTCCGCAAACTTGTAGATGTAGCTTATACACGCGCTAAAGAAGTGTTGGTGCGTAACCGCCACATTTTAGATGAGATAGCGCAAATGCTGGTTGATAAAGAAACAGTAGACGCTGAAGAGTTGCAAGAAATTCTGTCGAATAACGATGTGACAACTGCTGCGTTTGCCTAATTTAATGAGGAGTTAGGAGTAGAGACGCGATTAATCGCGTCTTTACAACAGTTAGGAGTTAAGAACAATCCGTAACTTTTAAAATTTGGGGTAATTCTGGGATTTTCCAGAGTTCCCCCAATTTTTTTAATTTATTGTCAAAAGCCCGGCCATGAAGACCGGGCTTTTAATCCGTAATGGGGTTATATTCCCCGAAGGTTCGTTATAGAGTTTCAGTATAAATCGCTAATCTGATAGAGACTACGACCTGAGCATAATCAATTCCGGAAAATTAGAAAAATTTTTTAGATACACCAAAATCAAATTACTAACGCCAGCAGAACGTGGCCAAATTCTGGCACAGAGCTTGCATGAACTTGGTATAGATCCTGATTCTCTCTCGTAAGAACTTGAAATCAGGGTAATTCGGAAATTTTACGAATTACCTTGATTGCGATGATGCAAAAGAATTTATGCATTCTGTCGCGCACCCCCTATGGCATTAAATAAACAACTTTCTAAACCTCGATCGGACTAGCGTCAAGAGTGACTGGATACTAATCAGTTGGTTAACTTACACTCTGGATGTGGGTTTCAAAAATAGCCATGCCACAAAGAATGTAGCCGCCGTAAATAGTTGCGTCAAATCCAAAGCAGATAGATAGCCATCTGCAAATGAAGCAATACTGCGATCGGTAATGCCAAATACCCAGGATGACAGCCCAAACAGCCAAATCCCATTCTTGAGATTTCCGACGAATTGCTTAGAGTCTGATGGTTTTTGGTCTTTCATAATCTTCTGTTCCGTTGGTGAACAATCTGATGATTGATGCGAAATACCGGCCATTAGGAATTTTTTCGGATTCCTGACGCTGAATTTACATTTACTATCTATTAACAATATTAATAAATATTTCACCTACTTGACATCCCTACCCAAAGGTACATCTCCTAATGATGACATTCCTCTTTTGGTTCTGTTACCTCCGATAGACAGCAATACATTGAGTTCTCAGCTTTACAGCGTCAGGGTTGAATACTGAAATCACATGATTTTTAAATAACTATATAAATATTTATTTATGCTTTGTATAAAATACCCCGTAGGATAGATGCGTTACCAAAATATCTTCATACTT
Source organism: Nostoc sp. JL23 (assembly GCF_017115065.1). Lineage (NCBI taxonomy): Bacteria > Bacillati > Cyanobacteriota > Cyanophyceae > Nostocales > Nostocaceae > Nostoc > Nostoc sp. JL23. Next base: position 81,482 of record NZ_JABXKN010000154.1, on the reverse strand, counting down.
CAATGTGTAGAGACTTTGTAGGGGCGCACAGCTAGCTATACGCCCCTACAAGGAAATGAAATACTTATTTTGGAGTAGATTAATTCCTTCACGCTACTTAGTGCTGAGTTCCGTGAGCGGTAGCGGGGCGTTTAGCCCGTGCTGAGTTCTGAGTAAATTAATAAGTACTCAGTACTTATGTATTAGTCTCCCTTGCGATGTCCGTAGCTCTGCCGTACTCTTTACCTACGGTACAGCGAATGGAGAAGCAAGCTACGCGTAGCATCTTGTAGAGAAAGGTGAATGGTCTTTCAACTCAGCACTCTTGACTCAGCACTCAGCACTCATCATCTCACCAACTGCGCGGCAGAATTAAAAAATTGACGACACAACCCCTTTGTGACTAAAACTGTTGTCAACAAGTTAGCAAAAGCAACCATAAACATAATCAAAATTTCGTAGGAGACAGCATCTAGAGGTTTGATACCAGCTAATAACTGTCCGGTGGTAATTCCTGGTATTGCGACCATACCTATGAGTATCATTTGATTGAGGGTAGGAATCAATCCGGCTTTGATAGCATCTTTGCGGTACTGGCTAACTGCTTGCTCTGGAGTTGCACCTAAGCTTAAATGAGTTTCTATTTCGAGATGGCTGGAATTAATGGTGCTGACAAGACGATCGCCTGCGATCGCAGCAGCATTAGTAGCATTACCTAAGACTATCCCTGCTAAAGGAATTATATACTGTGGTTCATACCATCTTTCGGGTTGAATGATCAAGAAGTTAGTGTAAAACACTGTTACGGCGGTACTAATTAAAATTGCACCCCATACCAAAGGCAACAGATGAGGAATTTTTTGGCTGATGCGATTTCGTGCGACAATCGCCGTAATTGTCAGCATTATTGCTAATAGCGCCAAAACTGCCCAAGCATTGTCTAAAGCCAAGATGAAATCTAAAATGTATCCCAATACAAGAAGTTGTAAGATGGTTCTCCCAGTAGCTAGGGCTAAGTTCAACTCTAATCCTAATTTTTCCCAGGCAGATAAACCAATGGCGATCGCCATCAATCCCACAGCAATAGCTAAATCCACAAAATCCAGCTTGATTAGATCCTGCATGGGTTCTCTATCTCCTGGTATTTTCTTTTCAAAGCAGCCCACACATTTGGAACTTTGATCGGATGTGTTGGATCTTGGTTGATATATATCACTTTCATCAATTCAAAATGGTACGACCTTAACATGGCAAACACCTAGTATGCCTACTATCTGTAAATTAAATGTGCGGTGGTTTACCGCACCACAATTTAAGTAAAAACCCTAATAGATGCGTATCTTGGGCGATAGTCTTTTAGTAGCTCCTCTTTGATTCACAATTCAATCAGCAAAAATTGACTGTCGAAGTGCATCCTTTGTATCTCCCGATAAAATGAGAACTCATGATCCAAAGTGTAAATCCCATCCCTGCCTTTGATATCAAGCAGCAATACACCACCATCGAAGCAGAAGTAAGTGCAGCTGTGTTAGAGGTTTTGGCTTCCGGCCGCTATATTGGCGGCCCCTTAGTCGAAGGCTTTGAACAACAGTTTGCCGCTTATAATACTGTCACTGAATGTGTGGCTTGTAATTCTGGTACTGATGCGCTCTACTTAGCGTTACGAGTCTTGGACATTGGTGCAGGCGATGAAGTGATTACAACGCCTTTCACCTTTATTGCGACATCTGAAGTGATTAGCGCCGTGGGTGCAAAGCCTGTTTTCGTTGATATTGACGCGACTACGTTTAATTTGGATGTAGAGCAAGTAGCAGCGGCGATTACACCCAGAACCAAAGCGATTATCCCGGTTCATCTATTTGGGCAACCTGTGGATATGACATCATTAATGGCGATCGCTCAGTCTCACAATTTGTCAATAATTGAAGATTGCGCTCAGTCTACAGGCGCGATTTGGGCTGATGAAAAAGTAGGAAGCATTGGACATATTGGTTGCTTTAGTTTCTACCCTACCAAAAATCTTGGTGGTTGCGGCGATGGTGGAGCAATAACCACTAACGATCCAGCGATCGCCACTAAACTGCGAATACTAAGAGATCATGGTAGTAAGATTCGATATTTGCACGAGGAAATAGGTGTAAATAGCCGATTAGATGCTCTCCAAGCAGCTATTTTGCAGATTAAGCTACGTTATTTAGATATTTGGAACGATCGCCGCCGAGATCTTGCCAACTATTACTACCAGTACCTTAGTCAAGTTGCGGGGATTGTCCCGCCCCAAGAATTACCTGGGGGTATTGGGGTATGGAATCAATACACTATTCGCATATCCGGCGAAGGGCGAAATGGTTCTAGCGCCAAATATCGAGATTGGGTGCGTAGTCAATTGCAAGAACAGGGCGTGAGTTCAATGATTTACTACCCCCACCCTTTACATTTGCAGCCAGTTTATCAAAATCTAGGCTATCAAATTGGGGACTTACCAATAGCAGAGCAAGCTTGCCATGAGGTTATATCCTTACCGATGTTCCCAGAACTGACACAACAGCAGCAAGACCAGGTGATTTATGCGTTGAAAGAAGTTATGAGTTAGAAGTTAGAAGTTAGGAGTTAGGAGTTAGAAATTAGGAGTTAGAAGTTAGAAGTTTTGAATAAATAAGTTTCTTCAACTCATAACTCATAACTCATATCTCATCACTCCTAACTCATCACTCTTAACTCATTACTACATTTGCAGTCGCTAAGGCTTCTACTAGTCCACGCACGGCGGCAATCATTGCGACTTCGCTATTGAGTTGGTTGATGGCGGAACCAACACCAACGCCAGCAGCACCAGCCGCGATCGCTAATGGTGCGGTAACGTTAGAAATGCCGGAAGCGCATAATACTGGCACTGACACTACACGGGAAATTTCAAAAGCTGCTGCCAAGGTGGGAGCAGCTTTTTCAATTAATCCTAGAGTTCCAGGGTGAACTGGGTTACTGCTGGTACCGCCTTCGGTTTGGATAATGTCTGCTCCAGCTTTTACCAGTTCTTCTGCTAGCTGTACCTGTTGATCTAGTTCCAGGATGTGGGGAACGGTGACAGATAGGGTGATTTCCGGCAGGAGAGCGCGGGTTTGCTTAGTCAGTGCTAGTACTTCCAGAGCTTCAAAGCGGCGTCCTTGAGCATAGAAGGAATCGAAATTCCCGATTTCGATTAAATCAGCACCAGCTGCGACAGCTTGCACAAATTTCTCTGGCTCTATTGCTGAAACACAAATAGGTAAATTTGTCAAACTTTTAGCTAGCTGGACTAAAGCTGGATCGGCGGCAATATCGACAAAAGTAGCACCGCCAAATTCAGCAGCTTTGACAGTAGCAGCGACGCTAGCAGCGTCGAAGTTATTCAAACCGCTGATCACTTTGAGAACGCGGCGATTAGTAAATGCACGTTGGAGTGTGGAATGCATCGTCATAGTTTGGCTTTTGAAGCTACGAAAATTAGGTATATTCTACCGTCCCTCAGTTGATTGGGGACTAAATCACTATGGTAGTTGCCAAATATTGATAGTTTTTTGATAATTTTATCCTTACCGCCACTAACCAAAGTTTTGCCATCTGTACTGAAAGCGATCGCATAAACTTATAATCTGATCTATCTACGTCTGTAGGGTTTTCACCATTATTCTAGTCAAACTCTAGAGGCCACAAATCTGCAATTGGTACTTCCCATCCTGGGAGCAGTTCGGGAACTGTTAAAATATCGCCATCACGAAGTATTATTGGCTCTTGTCCAAAATTGTAAACTTCAACAATCCGCTCATCTGGATTGAGCAAAATTCCTACCTTAGTTCCCAAACTCAGAAATTCTTGAATTTTGGCTCTCAGATCCTCTAAATTATCGCTAGGGGACTTCACCTCTACAGTCAAATCGGGAGCCAATTGAGCAAAAGACTTGGGACTACGACGCAAGCGTTCGGCTAAAACAAATGAAGCGTCCGGTGCGCGCAAATCGGAATTAGGCAACCTGAAACCGGCGCTAGAAGCTGCTGTTCGTCCAAGTTTGCGCGGTCTAACCCAGTTATGTAACTGGGCAATCATCGCGGCTGCGACTTCATCTGATTCGTATCCTGATGGACTCATAACAATAATATTACCCTTGACTAGTTCCATACGAAAGTCAGGATGCTGTTGCTGCATTTGTTCCAAGTCTTCAAGTGTTAGGGACATAAAACCTCTAGTTACACGTCTCTATATTAATTATGGAGACAACAGACCTCTCTAGGTGCGATCGCCCCATGAATTCTCCTCATTTTTCACGGGATTATGCAACGCCATTTTCCTAATTACTTTCTACGTTTACGATCAAACTTTATTTCTTGCGACTATGACTTCAGATATCAAACCCATTTTTGCTATCCTGACTGATGAAGGGTCTGCCATCGACTGGAACCGGCTGCTGACCGAAATCCTGAACGCTTTCGACTGCTCTACAGGTAGCATCCATACTCTAGATCAAGACAGCCAGTTATTGCACCTAAAGGCTTACCAAGGCATTCCAGAATTACTCTTGCCTAAAATGACGCTAATTCCCATTGGTAAAGGAATGGCTGGTGTCGCCGCCGAACGCAAGCGACCCGTACAGATTTGCAACCTGCAAACCGACGAATCAGGAGTGGCTAGACCCTCAGCAAAAGAAACGAAGGTAGAAGGTTCCATCGCAGTGCCGCTGATGCTGAATGGTCGATTGCATGGTATCTTGGGCATTGCCAAGCCAGTTCCCTACGAATTTACTCCTCAAGAGGAAGAGACACTGATAGAGATTGGAGAGGCCATTAGCTGGAAAATCGTCAGTTAATATCAAATAGTATTGCTTATTTTTCAAAATACTCCATTGCTGTTTGTACTTTCTCAACTTGCCTGGGTGCTTGCATTTCGTTAAAGAGTGCGATTGCTTGGACAAAACTTTCCCTACTCTTAGCAATTTCACCCATTTTTTTATGAGTCAATGCCAACTGATAATAAGCCTCAGCTAAGTCTGATTTCGCACCGATTTTATCAAGAATTTCTATTGCTTCTGAATGATGAAAAATTGCTCTGGTAAATTCTCCCTGTTCTCTAAAAAGTTCAGCCAGAGAACTTATAGCTTTAGCTTTGATTTGGGTAAAGTTGTTTTCTTCAGCATGAGATATAGCTCGTTGGCACAGATCAAAGGATTTTTTAAGATTACCTAAATTCTTATAAGTTAAGCAGAGACTTACTAAACTATGCCCGATTCCCCATAAAGTTACTCTAGCTGATGATGACATCGTAGAAAAGGCAACTTCAGCAAGATGAAAGGCTTCTTCTCCACTACCAGGGCGTGATTTTATCAAAGCTAGACAGCATTGACCATAAGTCATATAATCATCAAGGTTGCTATTCTGTTCAGCAAGGCTACAAACAGAATTGAAACAATCTTCGGCTGCTTCTATTTCCCATAATTCAAGTTTACAAAGTCCAGTATTGAACAAAATAGATATTTTTGTTTGCTTGACATCTAATTTGCCTAATACTTCTTCTGATTTCTCATAGCATTCTATAGCTTCTCTAATGCAACCGATAATTCGATATGTATAGCCAAGGATATTGTAAAGTCTAATTAGTCTTTCTTGCGATTTTATATCGTCTATTATCCGTTTAATGACAGAAAAATTTTTCTGGAGCAGTCCCAGTTGGTAAAAAGAGCAACCCAAAGGCAAACCTATACTCCACTGTTTGCCTCGCCCTTGTAAAATTACATCACCAGCTTGCTCAAAATCACTAATTTCTACATAATGATAATAAGCTTCTAAAGCTGTTAATGCATCTGTAATATTTTTGATTTTTGTAACTCGTTGCGTCCAACATTCTGCGGCTTTTCGATTTACTAATTCCCATTCTTCACTGACTAATCTTAATCTACTAATTGCTTCATCACGAATTACCGGATGTAGCCAATATTGTCCTTTTTTTGCTTCTATTAAAGACAAATCTTGCAGAGCTTTAATTATACTTCTACGTTTTTGCTCTGGTACATCCCAAAGCAAACATAAAACTCCCTCTATCGATAATGAAGGAATATCTTGATAACGATAGCATCCTAAACGACACAGGAGGCTATAGGCTTCTAAGTCATTTTTTTGAAGACGGGTAAATTGACTGGCGACTAAATCTTTTAACTCTCTTTCTATTAATAAATCTGTACAGTTTTCCTGCCAATAGGCGTGTATGTCACCAGAAAAATCTGTCAATATTGCTCCTCGGAGAATTTGCATTGCTTTGGCATTCCCTCCATAAGCTCTGCACATTTCACCGAGAATAGTACAATCACAATTGATGTGGCAACTACTGAAAAACTCTCGCCATGCTTCATCATCTAAACCTTCAAGTGGATAGAGATGAACCTCTACACTAGATTCGCGTAAACGCTCACGACTTGTTACTAAAGTAACTGAATGCACATCCGAATCTGCTAATACTCTCAATAGCTCAACATAAGGGCGACGATATTCTAGAAACTTGCCATTTTTATCGAGAGCAGTTTCTAGATTATCGATAAATACGCCAATTTTAGAAGTTTGTTCTCGAAGTTTGCGCCGTAGTCGTTCTAAGCTGATACCAAAGTCTCCTCCCGGTTCTTCGTTAAAGTATCGCCGTAGCCATTCTTCAACCACACTCTCTACAGGAGTAAGGTTTTGGATTTCTGTGGCCATCCACAGTTCTAGGACAAAATTAAATTTTTGACTTTTAAAATATTTGCGTGCTAATCTTGTTTTGCCAACACCACCTTCACCTTGGATGAGGATAACTTTTTCTCCCCGACTGACTAAGGTGTGGAGTTCGGCTATTTGGCGATCGCGCCCTACAAAGTTAGAATCTAAATCTTGGGGTTTAGTGCCATTGCCCTCTAAATTGGGAATATAGCTGATTTTTAGCGACTGTTGAGTTGTTCTAAATCCCTGAACTACCCCTTGGAAGGTAGATTTGGAGACTTTCACTCCCAGCACTTTTGATAGTAAATGCCAAAGTTCTGCGCCAACTGATTTTAAATGCGCTTCTGTATAACGAAGGCTGTTGGCAATATCCTGGTAAGTCCGCCTTTCATCCTCCCACAAATGACGCAAGATAATCCTTTGAGTTTTATCTAAGTGTTCTCCCGTCTTGAGAAAAACCAAGTTATCTACAAACTCTAAGGCCTCTTCTACACCCATTTGCTAACTTGATGTATCATTTGTAATTCATTATAACGATATTTTTACTACTTCTTCCTACTTGGCATACTACAAAATACTTTTTCCTACTCGGTAGGGAATTTACTTTATCCGACTGCAAAGCCTTTGGGGTTGTATTACTCTTGTAAGTAATACAGGCAAAGTTAAGTTAAGCGCCAATAAAAAGTGGTTGAGGAGAGATTTAGAGAGCGCTACTACTGCAAGCTTAGTAAATCACAGCTGTTACTGTGCCATATTAATTACTCATGAAAGTGGTGTCTACTAAACAGGCAGTGGGTATTAACTAACTAGATTCTGTAGAGCGTATTTACAACTAAGTATGTAAGTCTTTACTTTACAGGAGGTTCAATGATGTTAGACAAAGATTGTCATCATGATTGCAATCAAAATCAGTGCCCTTTTGCCCAAGATACACGTAATCCCAATAGATATGTCTGCCTCAAATGTGGTGTTGAGCGAGAAATAAATAAGTATTCCTCTGGGTTTGGCTCGTTTTTGCTCCTGTTGTTGGGCTTGTTTATTTCATTTCAACTATTAGTTAATTATGAAAAGCAAGACAATCTACAAAAGCAACAACAGTCTTTAAATAATTCAACGAACAAGGCAATTATCCAATTAGAAAACTAATAATTTTGATTCCCCACAGCCTGTTTTAAGGAGGAGTGGGGGAATCAAAAAGAATATTCGTTGCCCAAAATTCAGCTACTTTCGTGAGTAAAACTATGGACGCAAATCAGGATACGCTTTTATTTCGCTTTGCCTCGAAATCCTTAAAATATTTTTTGTTGGTGCTATTCGGCATTGCGATCGCTTACGTTTTATCCAGTGGTTTGGGTATCTTACAAATCATACCCATACTGCTGTACCTTTTACAACAGTTTTTGCTTCCACTGGGAATTATTCTGTTGTGTTTAATGACAATAGCAGTCATTTTTGAATCCCTGCGTTAAAAATTGGGGGAGTTAGGAGTTAGGAGTTAGGAGTAAAGAATTAATTGCCTCTCTTGTCTCCCTCATCCCCTTTTCTCCCCCATCTCCCTAATCTCCCTCACTTTTTCGTGGCATCTAAAAACTTCAACTGGTGGTATAAACAGCTAATCTGCGCTAAATCCACACCTACTGCTTGGGCTTTCCGTAATGGGCTGCCGAAAATTGCTTCTACCTCCAAGGGACGTTGTTCGTCGTAGTCAATTTTCATACTGGGGCGGTAAGGCGTCATTTTGACAGTATAATCCAGCATTGTTTGAATGAAGCGATCGCTAATAATCCGCCCATAACTTTTCGCCCCTGCCGCTACTTCATACATCAACTGTTCGACTAACTCGCGGGTGTACTCATACGCCATTAATTCATCAGTTCTAGCGTTGAGAATCACAGAAAGCCCATTGTACGGGATATTCTACACCAACTTTTTCCAACGTGCTAGTAGTAAATCTTCGGCTAATTCAATTGAGATAGCAGCGCTTTCAAAGTCATCAGCAATTTGCTGCATCCTCTGAGTTATCCCACTAGGCTGATAGTTAGGGGTATATTCACTGAAGTTAATTTGCCCATAGTCTAAGTGGTGTATATGCCCTGGCCCCACTTTGTTAGAACATAAAAAGCACAATCCGCCGATAACAGTTACATTACGAACAATTTCAGCGACTTCCTCTTCTACACCAAGTCCATTCTGTAATACCAACACTACGCCATTCTCTTTAACTACAGGTGGCAACATCTTTGGTAGTAAATGGTTTTGCGTTGTCTTCAATGCTACCACCACCACATCGCATTCTGGCATCTTTTCTACATCGTTGTAGGCATGAACTTCAGGAAGGGTAAAGTCACCGTCTTTGGACTCTACCACTAAACCATATTTCTTTAACCTGTTCGTAATCACTCTTGAGCAAAAAGTGGACATCCAACCCAGCTTTTTGCAGTCTAGCGCCATAGAACCCACCTAATGCTCCAGTTCCCAGAATGGCATACGTGCGATCGGACATTTCTTTTATAACGGAATTTTCCTAAAAACATCATAAGATGATGTCTGACGAGAGTACGCGTCTAGGTGTAGTTTATTCAACGCCTAATTTTAAATTTATTTTGTTTAATAAAACTTAAAAGAGGTTTATTATCCTTTAAAATCTTTTGCAGAGATTTAGGTAAGATATATGGCTGATATTGTTGATATTGCAGTTACGGCTGAGTCGTTTAAAACACTGGTGGCGGCTGTACAAGCTGCTGGTTTAGTAGAAACATTAAAAAGTCCTGGCCCGTTCACTGTCTTTGCACCAAATGACGATGCTTTTGCCAAGTTACCAGCGGGAACTATCCAAACTCTGTTACAGAATATTCCCCAGTTAACACGGATTTTAAAGTATCATGTCGTTCCCGGAAAGCTGCTAAAGGCTGATTTAGCAGAACTCGGTACGGTTAATTCTGTGGAAGGTTCACCCATTAAAATTCATTCTTCTGATGGTTTTGAAGTTAAAAATGCCACAGTTTTAGCAGCAGATATCGAAGCTGATAATGGTGTAGTACACGTTATCGATACGGTAATTTTACCGGGTTAATTCGGCTAGGGTGGGTGTTTTCCACCCTAGTTATCCAAAATCTTTATAATTAACTAACTATTGGTAGTATCAAAACGCAACTGAATATTTTAACTTATGTTATATTTGCAATGTGATTACTCACTCATCTGTTAATCTATATTTCGTTATTTTAAAATCAAGTAAATTAAATTCTTAAAAAGCTAACATCTATCCCAACAAATTAATGCTGGATTTTAACACCCTCGCTGAGTTCTCTCGTGGCAACTGCATAAGTATTTGTGCATTTCTCGTACCAGCGAACTTACTTGTCACAATTTCAACAATGATTCTAGTAGCGTTGCGTCGCCCATCATATCAAGTGTGGCAATCTGCTGGAATTGCTAGCTTTTTCGCTTCTGTAATGATATTGCACGTATATACTTGGTTCATGATTGGCGTGGTGATGGCTCCTACTTATATCTTGCTGTGCCTAGCAATCACTTGTTTGGTAACTAATTTGGCAGCAATTCTTTTTCAAAGACGCTACAGCAACAGCCCTAGTCTTTCAAACTGAAGTCTATCCAGGCGTCTATGGGTGATAGACTTCAGAAAATCAATCATCATTTGACCAAATAATTACTAATTCGTAATTCGTAATTCGTAATTAAAGAGGGTTCAAGCCCCAAAAGAATTGTAACTACGAATTACGAATTATCAATTACGATTTATGTTGAGGCCTCTCCATTCATGCTCAAGGATGGCATATAACCAAGAGTCCCGCCATTCTCCTTTAATCCAATGGTGTTCTCGCAAATACCCTTCCTGCTGCATTCCAATGTTTTGCATAACTCGTGCGGAGGCAATGTTTTCTGGGTGACAAGTGGCAAAGATGCGATGTAAGCCTAACTCCTGAAAACCAAATGATATAACTGCTTTTACAGCTTCAGTTGCATATCCTTGTCCCCAAAATTCCTTGGTAAAAGAGTATCCAATAGAGCCTATTCGGTTGTCAGTATCCTGAACGGATATACGACAGATACCAATTAATTGCTTTTGGGGTTTCAAAATCACTGCCAAAGCAAAATGCTGACGGGGTTCTTTGCCTTGCAATAAAATCTCTCTTTGCAAAAAGTTTTTGGTATCTTCTTCGGTATTAGGGCCAAAAGTCAAGTAACGCACAACTTCAGCATCAGCAGCGTATTTATGAACCTCTTGCCAATCTGATTCTACAAAGTCTCGCAGTATAAGACGTTGGGTTTCTAGTGGTATCATTTGGGAAATTCTGCACGTAACTGACTGACTACCCGATCTAGTCCTACAGAATGGGCGGCTTTGAACAATAAACGATCGCCTGTTTGCACAAATGTCTTCAACCTAGCCACCAACTCGGCATGAGTTGCAAAGCACTCCGATGGGATACCTTCGGCACTTTGAGCGATCGCTTCGGCATCTTCTCCATCTACCAAAACCAACAAACCGTCTAAATTCAACTTACGTACTGTTTCTCCCACTCGCTGGTGCAACTGCTGCGATCGCTCTCCCAATTCTTTCATTGCACCCAATACGGCAATTTTCCGCTTTCCGGGTGTGTCTGCCAATAATTGCAACGCTGCAATCATGGCTTCTGGTGCAGCATTATAAGTTTCATCTAAAATTACCACATCATTAGATAAAGTAAATCGCTGCGATCTTCCTGTGGGCATATCCACCTCCACACCTGTTTTTAAGGATGCCCAATCGATCCCCAACACCTTTGCCACTGCTAAAGCTGCTAAGAAATTAGTCGCATTGTGACGACCAGGTAAAGGTAGAGGTAGTTGGATTCCTCCGACTTCCACAGTTTCGTTATCAATTAACTCCCCTTGAATATCCCCACCAGAAAAGCCGTAAGTCAAAACTTCTCCGTGCCAAACTTTTGCTGCTGTGGCCATTAATAGGGGATTGTCATGGTTGAGAATTGCCACACTATCAGCAGGCATTTCGGCTAACAACTCACATTTTGCCTCAGCGATCGCTTCTTCGGAACCTAGTAACTCAATATGCGCCGTTCCCACATTGGTAATTACTCCAATTGTTGGACGCGCTATTTGTGTGAGTTCGGCAATTTGTCCTCTACCCCGCATCGCCATTTCAATCACGGCGTAGTCATGTTCTGCACCAAGTTCTAGGAGAGTTTTTGGGACACCAATTTCGTTGTTGTAATTTCCATAAGTTTTGTGAACTCGTCCCTTTGTTCCTAAAACTGCGGCAATTAATTCTTTGGTTGTAGTTTTACCCACGGAACCGGTTACGCCAATTACAGGAATATTAAAGCGATCGCGCCACCATCGGCCGATTTGTTGATATGCCTTGAGGGTGTCTTTTACCTGCAATACCGGAAATCCCGGATTTTCGTATTCAAAATCTACAATTGCAGCTATTGCACCCTTTGCGATCGCAGTTGGCACAAATTCATGTCCATCAAACTTATCGCCTCGGAAAGCGACAAATACTTCACCGGGCTTCAAGTTACGGCTATCTGTTTGGATACCGCTAGTTACTTGTGTTAAAGCAGTTTCGGATAAGTTTACAGAATGGGCCAAAATAACTTCAACCAGTTGGTTTAGGGTGGCAGAACAACGCATAAGCAATTTACAATTTAAAGTTCAAAATCATAAAATCGAATTATGACATAATATTGTTTAAATCAGATAATTTATACTATCAATGTAGAGACGTTGTAATGCAATATCTCTAAACGATATTGAATTATCGCCAATAAATAATCAAAGAACAGCAAAAAATAGTGGCAAAGAAGCTCAACTTCCTTGCCAGACTTTGTTTATAAGCTATTTATACAGTTTAATCAGGTAAACATAATGGGCATAACAAGTTATGTTCTATCACTCTATGCGCGATTTTTAATCAAGATTACTTCCACAATTTGTATTGCTATCTCACTAGAAACCCCTAAAGCTTGATATAAATCATTTAAGAAGTTTTTTTCTTCTTCAGGTATAATACCTTCAGCTAAGACTAAATCGGTGGCTACTGCAAAGGCTGCTTCCCGCAAGTCTTGAGATAGAGAATCTTTTGCTGCATTAAACAAAGCATTAAAGTCATCACCCTGGAGAATGCCCAAGATTTTGTCAAACAGCCTGTTCATCATTTCATTGGGATAACTTTTAAAAAGTTTCAGCCGAGACAGCACAGAAATGATAGAATTTGCTTGCTCAACAGAAAGATAACCGTCTGAAGCAGTTGCCGTCAATATAATGACAGCAAAAGCTTCCGCTGGATTAAGTGATGCTTGGGTTTGGCTTTCTGTACCCAACACAGCGTCGAATAGACCCATTGTAGTAGCTCCTTGGTTAGAGTCCCAATAGCGCTACTTTTACCTGTATATTTGGTAGATTTCCAGGTAAGACTATAACGCTATAAGACTTTCATACCTTAGTGTTCCCAGGATTTATTCACGGCGAACACTTGTACCCAAAGCTTTTTGCCAGGAACTACATTGCCATCTGTAAATTTAGCGTTCTCCTGTCTTTTCTATTGTCTCAATCACCGCCAAACCTATACCAGAAGCTGCCATTAACAGTACTACTGATAACAAATAGGCGTTGGTCAGCATTCGTAGGGCTTCATCGAAAAAAATATAGGTGGTCATTGCTTCACCTTTTGAACTTTGTGCTGCTTGTGCTTTTTATTTCTCCACACCCCGATAGGTGAATTTCGGTGAGAAACTGCTAGCAATTGCATCTTAACAAAACTTTAGCTCTTTCATAACCCCGTTGAAAATTTTTCTTTCTGAAGATTCTATGAAGTTTATAAAAAAGGGAATGGGGCATTGGGCAAAACAGTTCCGATTTCCGTTAGCGGATAGCTAAGGTTTAGCCCGTTCCTAGTCCTGAGTAAAGCGAGATTCCCAACTCGAAACTCTTGAGGGGTATGGGTTATTCTCCTTGTCCCCTCCGCTACAGTTGTCCAATGCCACCAACTCAGAAAAGTCTCACCTGGCTTTGCTATCTGGAACATTAGGGAACTTGGCCATCGCTCTTCATTAGGTAGATGGGGAAACTCTTTTTTAGAAAAAGGAGGTTCTGCAAGTGTCACATATCGAGTTGCTTGAACAAACTGAGCAACTTGAGCGTTATTGAGACGAGGAAAGCCTAAACCAAACAACGTTCAATCGTCGCTACAACTGATTGAGAAAGAGTATCAAAGTCGTAACCACCTTCTAAGCCAAACAGAATTTTACGAGTTACCTCTAGACAATAGTCAGTAAATAAAGCGTAGTCTTGTGGCTGCAAATTGATACTTGCCAAAGGATCTTCCGCATTGGCATCGTAACCAGCACTCACAATTAGTAAATCCGGCTGAAAGTTGGCTAAAAACGGTACTACCTTCTTTTCAAACAGCGGCTGATATACTGTAATATCGCTACCTGGGGGTACAGGCAAGTTGAGGATATTATTGTGAAAACCCCGTTCTGTAGCTCTCCCAGTACCGGGATAACACGGGTACTGATGTAACGAACAATAAACAATTTGGGGATAAGTCTCTACAATGGACTGAGTACCATTACCGTGATGTACATCCCAATCGAGGATGGCGACACGCTTAATTCCAGGTTGTTCTAGAGCAAATAAAGCGGCGATCGCGGCATTAGAAAATAGACAAAAGCCCATCCCAGCATCACTTTCAGCATGGTGTCCTGGGGGACGCGCTAGTACAAAAGCTGGATTCGCCGACCCTAACACAACCTTAACTCCATCTAACCATGCACTGACTGCCAACAATGCCACATCATAACTGCGTGGGGAAACTGGCGTATCTCCATCCAAAGGGCCGCCGCCACTAGAGGCGATTTGCCAAAGTTTTTTGATGTAGGCTGGGCTATGTGCTTTAACTAACGAAGACATCAGCGATGGCTGTTCTGATGCTGGTGTAGGCAAGTCCCAGGTAATTTTATCTGCGAATGTAGCTGCTTTTAGAGCATTGGCGATCGCACTTAAACGTTCTGGTTTTTCAGGATGGTATTTTCCAGTCTTGTGATCTAAAAATTCGTCGGAATAAATGACTGGCAGCATAGGACGAAAAAGGCCGACAGTAGGACAATGAATGTTATTGTATCCTCACTGGTACAAACAGTTTTCCCTTTTACTAGATCGTTAGTCGTTTACTTTCGAGGACTTCTGTTGCTTTCTGTGCAGAAAGTGGGCGGTAGAATAAAAAGCCCTGTACCTCCTCGCAGTTGATAGATTTCAAGAATTCCAATTCCTCTTCCTTTTCTACCCCTTCGGCTGTTAACTTTAATCCCAAGCTGTGTCCCAAGGTAACTATGGCCTTGATAATATGAGCTACTTTGGCATCCTGCGTCAAATATTGAATGAAAGATTTATCTATTTTCAGATTGTGGAGTGGCAAAAGCTGTAGGCGCGAGAGCGAAGAATGACCCGTACCAAAGTCATCAATGGAGATGTAAATACCCATCTGCTGTAGCTCCTTTAACACCTTTGTGGTAAAATCCAAGTCCTCAATTGCTGTGGTTTCCATAATTTCTAATTCTAAAAAGCGGGCTTCCAGACCTGTTTGTTGTAAAATCCTAGCTATAGTCTCTAACAATTTGGGTTGGCGGAACTGCTTCAGAGAAAGATTGACAGCGATCATAATCGGTGGCAACCCAGCATCTTGCCATGCTTTATTTTGGCTACAGGCCGTCTGTAGAGTCCATTCGCCGATGGGGACAATTAATCCACTTTCTTCGACCAGGGGAATGAACACACTGGGGGCGACCAATCCCATCTCTGGGTGCTGCCAACGCAACAGAGCCTCCATACTAGTAATTTCCCCTGTGGCAATGTTCACACGAGGCTGGTAGTACAGCATAAATTCATTGCGTTCTAGGGCATAGCGCAAGCTCTTTTCTAAAGTCAGGAGTTCAGGATTTTTAGCACTCAGGGAAACACTGTAGAATTGGTAGTTATTCCGCCCTTTGTCCTTGGCGTAGTACAAAGCAGCATCTGCGTGCTGAATTAGTGTTTCGGTGTCAGGGCTGTTGTTATCAAGTAAGGCAATACCAAGGCTAGCAGTCACATAAAGTTCATGCCCTTGGAGATGAAACGCATCTTCTAAGGCTTGGAGGATTCTTTCTGCCACCAAAGTTACCTCTTCAATATCGGTGACTCGTGGGAGTAAAATAGTAAATTCATCGCCTCCCCAACGGGCTACAGTATCTCCGCCTCTGAGTGAGTCTTTTAATCTTTGAGAGACACTTTGTAACAATTTGTCTCCCAGAGTGTGCCCCAGAGTATCATTAATGACCTTGAAGCGATCCAGATCGAGGAAGATCACAGCTAAACTTTCGCCATTTCGAGTGGCGTTGGGCAGAGTTTTACTGAGCAGTTGATTAAATAGTAGACGATTGGGCAACCCTGTCAGCAAGTCATGGAGGGCTTGATAGCGAATCTTTTCTTCTACTTGCTGACGCTGCCGCGCACCAATGATACTGGCGGCCATCGTCAAAAGAGTAGATTCTTCGTGCTTTGACCAATGACGCTCAAAGGTACAGTCTGCCAAGCCAAGATATCCCCAGAAATCATTATCCAAGCGAAGAGGCACTAAGAGAAGAGATTGAATGCCATCTCGAATCAGGAATTCTTGTTCGGTGACAGGAAATTTTTGAGTGATACCGTTAATTGACTGGCCCCTAGAGAGAACTGTATACCAACGGGCTAATCCAGAATCTTGATAAGGCTGATTCTGCCAATGGTGGTGGGTAGATTCAATACAAGATTGTGTCCATTCAAACCGTAGGCTGACTGCCATTTCCTCTGTAACAGGATGAAGATGGTTCTGAAAGAGATAGGCACGATCTGCCTTGGCAGCTTCGCCTAGTACAGCTAGAGCTCGATCGATACCAGTTTCGTAATTCATTTCTCCTAGCAAATAATTGGCAGCTTCTGCAACTGCTTGTAACAAGCGATCGCGCTGGCGCAGTTCGGCTGTAGCTTGCTTTTGCTCTGTAATATCCCTAATAATAAAAGTTCTAATTAAATCACTTTCAGGAAGATAGAGAACAGATTGTTCAAAAACTTCTGTACCTACTTCCACCTCCCGCACAAAAGAATTTTTTTCTAGATTGTTAACTCCAATCAAGAGTCCTGTTAAGATCGGGTGTTTTGTCCCAACTTCCCTAAGATTGGGAAACTTGATAGCTGCGACTGGATTGAGATAAGTAATTCTTCCCTCGAAATCCATCTCAATAATTGGATTGGGAATGAGTTCAGGAAAGGATGCTAGGCGAGCTAGGGCGGACTCACTAGCTGCTTCAAAGCTGGGATCGATGGCTAAGGTTTGAAAAGGATTGGCAGGACTGGCTTGCTCTGAGAAGAAACCAGATAAGTCTTCAACATCAAAAGATTCAGAAAATGCTTGTTCGGAAATGTTGGAAATAGCATAATATTTAGCTTGAGCTTTATTACTGCCAAAAGCAATGATATCTCCATGCCTAAGATTATGAGAAAAGCATTTATTGCCATTCACAAATAAGCCATTAGTACTTCCTTTACCCTTATAGTTGCCATCAATAATCTGGAAGCCATATTGGTCAGTTTCTGGAACAGTTACTCGCAATAAAATTGCATGTTGCATTGATACTGACCGGGAAGCCAAGACAATAGTGTTTGCAGGATGCCGCCCCAGAGAATAAGTAGTCTCTCGCAAGGGGACAGTTCGCCGCCCTTCCAGGTCTTGGATGACCAACAGATGGCGTATTTTTTCCCGCTCATTTCCTTGCATGGCTGTTCCTCAAATTCTTATATAATTAGTATTTATGTCTTAATCTGAAAAAGGCTGCTCCTATAAGTCCAGAATTTCCGGCTGCACTTATGGGAAAATTTACTCAATCAAAGTTCTCACGATCTGCGTAGGCGTAGCCCGCCGCAGGCATCGCAAAATTGATATGAGGGTGTAGACGAGCCTTTCTCTTCATTGATTGACCGCACTCAGCGCTAACGGAAATCAGCACTCTTCTTTTTATGGAATGAGATGGCTAATTGTTCAATCAGTTTTTGTGGTAGAAATTATAGCTTTTTTCTCTATTCATACATAAGTTCTAAACTTTTTTCCTTCGCCTATATCATCTAACCTTGTCTTTCTTAGGATACCCAGATTGACAATTCAAAATTAAAATTTCCAAATTGTACCCTTACAGGGAAGCAAGCTAGCGTAGCGTCAGGTTAGCGTAGCCTCTTGTTGAGAAGAGAGTTACATGAGGGAATTTCAACCCCAACTAAAACTGCACAAGGCCAGGGCCAATCCGCCTCTGAGCTAAGTGCAGACATTGGCGTTAGCCTCTCTCTTTGGAAACTAGTACAACACGGCGGAAATAAACCACCCATTCCAAATCAATGAAATGCTTACGCTGTATTCATTTTTAATTTTTAATTTTTAATTTTGCCTTGCGGTACTAGCTATCCATTAGTGACATCTTTACTTAAAATTTATAAAACGCTTAATCTCCAACCTCATAAATTTAGGGACTTTTGATGTCCTATTAGAGTATTAGTCCAACAACTTAGGGATATAAGATAGAGAAGTATGTTTAACTTTTCTTTCCCCTGATCATGGGGTTGAAAAAGTGAGCATTAATTAAGCATGGTTAATGAGTACTAATTCATACCTATTATTTACTATCAAATGCTGAAAGTAAGTGTTTTGAGCATTGGATGAGCATTTTAGAGAAAGTGAAGGCTGAAGTGTTGATATTATGTCGGTTTATCGTAATCTGCAAGAAACTCACTTAAATCGTGCCCGCGCCAGTCTCAGACAAGCGCTTTCTTGGTATGGATATCTTCGCAAGTCAGGACAGCTTTCATCTAACCCAGAATTGGTAGGTTTGGTGAAACCAGAATTGGAAGCTTTGAACGCCACACTCAACAAGCTAGATTCAAATGTCATTAGAATTGCCGTCTTTGGTTTGGTGAGTCGAGGAAAGTCAGCAGTTTTAAATGCCTTGCTGGGAGACAAAATTCTGCAAACTGGGCCCCTAAATGGTGTCACACAATGGCCGCGTTCCGTGCGGTGGCAGCCCGGTGGTAAGGTACTAGTAGAGTTAATTGATACTCCCGGATTAGATGAAATTGCGGGTGAGTCACGGGCGGATATGGCACGAGAAGTAGTACATCAGGCAGATTTGATTTTATTTGTCGTGTCTGGTGATATCACGCGTACTGAGTATCAAGCACTGCTGGAATTGCGACAATCACAAAAACCCTTGATTTTAGTGTTTAACAAGATAGATTTATACCCCGATACCGATCGCGGCGTGATTTACCAAAATTTGCAACAACTGGGTGCTGGGAATCCCCAAGCAAAGCCTCTACTCCCGGATGAAATTGTGATGGTGGCGGCAGAGCCAGCAGCAATGGAAGTGCGGGTTGAGTGGACTGATGAGCGTATCAGTTATGAATGGGAAACACCACCACCGCAAGTAGACGAACTTAAAGAGACAATTCTGAATATTCTCAATCGGGAAGGGCGATCGCTTCTGGCTTTAAATGCACTGATCCAAGCACGGGATGCAGAAGCCGCGATCGCTCAAAAAACCATCGATTTACGCGAAAAAGAAGCCGAAGATATCATCTGGCAATTTACCAAATACAAAGCTTTGGCAGTAATGCTCAATCCCATCGCCTTCTTAGATATCCTTGGCGGAACTGTTGCTGATTTAGCTTTAATTCGCGCTCTCGCTAGATTGTATGGTTTGCCGATGACTAGCTATGAAGCCGGGAAAATTTTAAAAACGATTTTATTTAGTTCTGGTGGTTTACTACTTGGAGAACTAGGTAGTAGTTTTATTTTAGGTTTAAGTAAAAGTACGGCAGCAATAACTAGTGGTGACAATCCCAGCAATATTACTGCTTTTGCTGGCAGTGCGATCGCTCAAGCTGGTATCGCCGGCTATGGTGCGTACTCTGTTGGCAAAGCCGCTCAAGTATATCTCGAAAAAGGCTGCACTTGGGGACAATTAGGCGCTAGCAGTGTCATTCAAGAAATTTTATCTCAAGTTGACCAGAATACAATTCTGTATCGTCTGCGACAAGAGTTAGGCATAAAATATTGAGAATAAATAAGATTTATTAAGCTTTTGTTACCGTTTATAAGTGTTTATCAACTTCTATCAAACTCTTCTGACAATTGACTGACATTCCGAATTTGGGATGCAAGATTGAGGGAACAGGTTATGGGAAATAAAACGATTCCCTATTTCCTAATATCTATCTGTGTAAATTAAAGGTGAAACGATCGTGACAACTACCCTAAAATTTGAAACTGCTAAGGCAGCAAATCTTGAAGAAGCCATTACTGAAGCCATTACTGAAGCCCGGACAACTTGTGAGCTTGATGGGAGCGATTCTGCTGGTTGTGCTGTAGCTTGGGACATTGTAGAAGAATTACAAGCTGAGAAAGCTCATCAACAACAAGCAAAACCAAACAAAACCTCTTTAGAAAATTATTGCGATCGCCATCCAGCTTCCGTAGAATGTTTGATCTACGACGTTTAACTTTTCCGTAAATCAGTTGTTGCTGATTGCGTTATTAGCTTAATTGTTTCTAAATCAAGTGGTGGTATTTCACTGTCCATTCCCAACCACAGCAGATATTCGATATTCCCAGCCGGGCCAGTGATCGGCGACCAAGTTAAGCCTTTGTATTTCCATCCTAATTCGTGGGCAGCTTGCAAAACCTGGAAAATGGCATCAGCTTGGTCGTTTGGATCGCGCACAACACCTTTTTTACCCACACGGGATCTGCCGACTTCAAACTGGGGCTTGACTAACAATACAGCTTCTCGGTTAGCTTGAGTTAGTTGCCACAAAGCAGGCAGAATCTTAGTTAAAGAAATAAACGATACATCCACCACGGACAAATCAGGAATCGGGTCATTTGCACCATATAACTCATCCGGTCGTAGTTGCCGTAGATTGGTGCGTTCCCGCAAAATCACCCGCGGATCATTTCGCAACCGCCAGTCAACTTGTCCGTAACCGACATCAATGCCGTAAACTTTTTTTGCTCCAGCTTGCAAGAGACAATCAGTAAAACCACCAGTAGAAATCCCACCATCTAAACAAATGCGCTCCATTACGGGAATGGCAAATACTGACAAAGCTTTAGAGAGTTTTTCACCGCCTCTAGAAACAAAAGGCGATCGCTCTTTAATATTTATTTGAGCCGTAATATCAACTTCTGTACCAGCTTTATCAACTAACTGCTGATTAACAGTAACTTCCCCTGCCTGAATTAGCCGTTGTGCTAAGGCGCGAGAAGAACATAAATTTAGCTCTACTAATAGTGTATCGAGTCGCTGTTTAGCCAATTAACTAGACTCTCCTGGTAAGATTAAAGTCAAAGCACGATTGATAATTTCTTCTTGGTTAACCAGCTTTTCTAATTCTTGGGCTTCATAACGACCTTCTTCTACTTCTAAGGAAGCCTCATCAATGGCATTTAAATAGGCTTCTGCTAAGATTTCTAATAATTCTTCTGGTGCAAGATAATAGCCTCCAGCTTGACGCCGCTTGTTTTCCCGCTGAATTTCCCGAACCGAATTCCGAATAGAGACTTCCCAAGAGCGAGTCGTGCGATTTTCAGCTTGTTGTTTAATCAGATGCAACAGCAAAATCACTGCATAGCTACGAATCGTCTTGATGATATCATTTCGGCTCATCTCTGTTAATTCTTCAACTATAATTAATGCTCCTTGAACATCGCCCTTAACAAGCAAGTCTTTTAGAGTTAATAATTCTTCCATAATCAGCGCCTCAAACATCGGCAACTTCTATTGTGGCTTATGGCGGTTCTAGTCTAGATAAGATAGGCTAATGCGTTTCATCTAAGAGCGATATCTACGATGGGCTACGCCTACGCAACTGCATACCATTATCCTTTTGGAATGCACAGAGTTTTTTATATAATTGTTCATATATAAGGCTTAAAAAAGCACAATGACAGATATTCGGCAGCAAACTGTCACACAACTGGATGCTTACAGCACTTTAGAAGCCCTGAAAGTGGCTGTTAGGGAATGGGTTAACACCTCAGACGGTAGCTTGGATACTTTAAAAAAAGTTCTAGAGACACATCTTGATGAGGATTACAACCTCAGTAATGAGGATTGGCAGCAACTCCAGAAACAAGATTTGACTTTCATCAGTGATGACGCAACCAGAGAAGAAGATATGCGTCGATTGCAGCGATACCGTGAAACAGGTGATGGTATTCCACATGAACAGGTAGCTTTGTGGTTAGCAAGTATTGGCACAGATCATGAGTATCCATGTCCAAGGTAATTTGGCTACCAGAAGCACTCAGTGACCTTGTACGGCTGTTCGATTTTTTGAAATTGCAGAATGAAAGTATTGCTTTTCAAGCTGCACAGGCAATTCGAGAGGCAGGCTTCAGCCTAGCTAATATGCCTTACAAAGGAACTGCTTTCGGCGATGGTTCAGAACGGCGGAAGTTGATAGTTCCATTTGGCAAATATGGTTATGTGATTCATTACTCTTTAGAGGACGACACAATTCTGGTTTTGCCTGTCTATCATGGTCGAGAAAATCGACCTCATTAAAAACGCCATATTTTAATGTTTGAGGTTCTGAAACTTGAGTAGTTAAAAATAATTAAGATACAGCAAAATCCGTGTATTACCGTAGTTCATAAGGATGGAAACCCAAGACAATATCTTCGCGCAAAATACCCGCTTCTAAATAATGCCTCTGCTACTGGCTGGGAAGTACCATCATATTGAATTCACACTTTATCATTAATAATATCTATATGTACCACCGAACCGTGTACGCGGCGCACACCATCCCAACCGACATGTAACACCTTGTAGTGTTCTCGCTCCGAGTCAATGACTGCTTCTGTCTCTATTTGACCGTTAGCAGGCTTGTGACTAGCATAGTCAAATATCAACTGACGAATAATTTCACGATACCGAGCTAGCTTATCCATCTGATAATCCTTTCTAGTTGCGGGCAAAAGCTTGAATAAAGCCCTTCTCAACGTCTAGAGTTAACAAAAAAGCGATCGCTCCATTAAACCAAAGTGCGATCGCTATTTATGCTTGTGTCGGGGCAGACACCTTGCCTACTTAAAATCTAAATATCTATCTCGCTCAACTCGCGTGTGATGTGATCGAATGGTTCATCCACAAAAGCAGTATTAACCACACCTGCGGCTGCTACTTGTTCCTTAATCAGATCCTTGAGAATTTGGATACCGCGAACCGTAGGCCCAATAGGCACTCCTAGAGAATTGTAAGTTTCCCGTAGCCCTTGTAGCACTCGTTCATCCAATACATTTGTGTTCCCAGCAACTAGCGCATAGGTGGCATAGCGCAGGTAGTAGTCCATATCCCGTAAACAAGCTGCATAACGACGAGTCGTATAAGAATTTCCACCAGGACGAATCAATTCTGGCAGTTCTTCAAATAACTTTAAACCAGCTTGCTTGACAAGTGCAGCCGCATTAGAATTTATCGCCGCTGCCGCTTGTACTCGTGCTGTACCACTATCAAAGTAAGATTTCAGGCTATCGATCGCATTCCGGTCAAAATACCGACCCGCTAGGTCATAATTCTTAATTAAACTTGTTACCGCATCGCGCATTCCTTCTTCTCCCAATCATTGCTATTTATGGTTTGATATTTATTTGGCTGCACTTATGCACCAGTAAACTTTTGTGCTATTAAAAATAGATTCGGCACAAAAACAATTTATCCACTATCTATGGATTCTATGCCAAAGTTGACCCCTATATGATGAACTTTCCAGTTTTGTACAGATGATCGCTGAAAGGTTAATATAACCTGATAATCCAGATATCTGTAGCACAAACTACAAAATCCGCTAATGTCTAGTATTTAAGATATTTCTGGTGTGTCACGGCCTGATTGAGATCAGCAGGGTTAGGATGCAATGTAAGATTCTGGTTGACTTTAGGAAATTGGTAGAGAAGGAGTAACAATGACAACACCCCAAGAACTCTTGAAGAGAATTCAAGATGAAAAAATTCAACTGATTGATCTCAAATTCATCGACACAGTAGGGACTTGGCAGCACCTCACACTGTACCAAAACCAAATCGATGAGACTGCATTCACTGATGGCGTAGCTTTTGACGGTTCCAGCATTCGGGGTTGGAAAGCGATCAACGAATCGGATATGACGATGGTACTCGACCCCAACACTGCTTGGATCGACCCATTCATGGAAGTACCAACACTAAGTATAATTTGTAGTATTAAAGACCCCCGCACGGGTGAACCGTACAACCGTTGCCCACGTGTTATTGCCCAAAAAGCAATAGATTACCTGGTTGCCAGTGGCATTGGTGATACAGCCTTCTTTGGCCCTGAAGCTGAGTTTTTTATCTTTGACAGTGCTAGGTTTGCCCAAACTGCTAACGAGGGCTACTACTTCTTAGACTCCGAAGAAGGTGCTTGGAATTCTGGTAAAGCCGGTACAGAGCAAAAACCCAACTTGGGTTACAAACCACGCTTCAAAGAAGGTTACTTCCCAGTCGCACCGACGGATTCTTTCCAAGATATCCGTACAGAGATGCTGTTGACAATGGCAGAATTAGGTGTGCCCATTGAAAAGCATCACCACGAAGTTGCTACTGGTGGTCAGTGCGAACTAGGTTTCAAGTTTGGAAAGTTGATCGAAGCGGCTGACTGGTTGATGATTTATAAATATGTCATCAAGAACGTTGCTAAGAAATACGGAAAAACCGTCACCTTCATGCCAAAACCGATTTTTGGCGATAACGGTTCGGGAATGCACTGTCACCAATCCATCTGGAGAGATGGCCAACCTCTGTTTGCAGGTGATAAGTATGCTGGCTTGAGCGATATGGCGTTGTACTACATTGGTGGTCTTCTCAAACACGCACCAGCGCTGTTGGCAATTACCAACCCCAGCACCAATTCATACAAGCGCCTAGTACCTGGTTATGAAGCTCCTGTTAACTTAGCTTACTCTGAAGGGAACCGTTCTGCTTCTATCCGTATTCCTCTATCTGGTAAGAACCCCAAAGCCAAGCGTTTAGAATTCCGTTGTCCAGATGCTACATCTAACCCCTACTTGGCATTTGCTGCAATGCTTTGTGCTGGTATCGATGGCATCAAGAACAAAATCCATCCTGGTGAACCCTTAGATAAGAATATCTATGAACTCTCTCCAGAGGAGCTTGCAAAGGTTCCCTCAACTCCAAGTTCTTTAGAACTGGCATTGCAAGCACTAGAAAACGATCACGGTTTCTTGACAGAATCAGGCGTTTTCACGGAAGACTTTATCGAAAATTGGATTGACTACAAGCTTAACGAAACCAAGCAGTTACAGCTGCGTCCTCATCCCTACGAGTTTTACCTCTATTACGATGCTTAATGAAGAGTCGTATTTAACTAAAAAGTAATAAGTTTTGCCACCCTAAAGTCGAGGGTGGCTTTTTTTTCCAGACTTGTCAGTTGAGGCATTCAATCAAAAAATCCAACTTATGACCCCTGAAACTTAGCTCATAGAAGCGTGGCTGGGGCCATAAATCATCCGACTGCTAGCATCTACTTTTCCTTGAATCGGGTTCCAGTAGTGAGATACTTCTTCAGGAAGACCAAGTTCTTGTGCCGCACGCATCAGCATTGATTGTTGGCGATTCTTGACTTGTTGGTGTTCACGCACCATTAATGCACGAGATTTATCTGCGATAGACATAACCATAGTCCCCTCTATTTTGTGAATATATAATTTTTGGCTTTTCTATAAACTACTATAGCAAAAAATCTGTAACATAGGCTACTTTTTACATAAATTTATGTTTGCCTTTGCTGACAATATTAGATATTTTTTCCTAAAGTTGGAAAACTCCCCCTAAGCCACCTTTGATGGCTAAAATCATCTGGCTTCAGGGTTGTCTCACCTGAAGAAACACACCTCTCTCAAGACAGAACATTTATTCGTTACTTTTATTTACATTTAAAAGGTCTGACACTTAAGTTCAACTCAAATGACTATTGTTTGTGACTTTTACCGTTTTTTTGGGTGAAGCGGCACAGATACAGCAGTTGCAAAAAATTAAGTTAGATTAAATAAAGATTTACAAAAATTTACATAAGTTATGACAGTTACCTACCCACGTAAATTTCAAAATGTTTTAAGTGCGAGAGATATATTGAAACAGGTGGTATGCGATCGCGAAATCCATCTAATTACTCTCAACCGCTACCGTTACAGTGAACAACGCAGTTGCAAAGACCTAACTGAGGTAATTGAACAACTGAATGGACAGCCACGGGAACTGGTGCGGGATTTGTCTCATCACATCTCAGATGAAGCTCGTCATGCCATGTGGTTAACTGACTTGTTGGCAGAACTGGGAGCGAATATTGGTAAGCCACCAGGTTCCTCCTATATCAACGAATTTGAACGCCTACTCGATCGTGAACAACAAGATCCAGTCGAAAGCCTCGAAGATTTTGTGATTTCTTCTCTTGCTGCGATTAACGTCACCGAAAAACGGGGTTGTGAGTATTTCTCTGCTCACATTTATGCACTCAAACAAGCACCTCAGACAGAAGAAAACATCAAAATTCGGGAAACGATTGAAAAAATTCTCCCAGAGGAAGCAGGACATGTCCGCTGGGGTAATCGTTGGCTAGGAGAACTTGCGCGTAAAAGTCCAGAACATCAGCAAAAAGTAGAGCAAGCCAAGCGAAAATATACCGCAATTGAACAAGCCGCATTTGAATCAGGAATGGATATTACCTTGGGTGCAGAACTACGGCGAGTTGCCAACCTGGTGGAAGTCGCAAAGACCATGCCGCTTTGGCAACGCCCTCAATATTTGATGGAACGCTTACCCCAGACTTTGCTAGCGCCGGAGTTGCAATTTACTAGGATTCAGGCTGCACAAAAGGCTTGGCAGCGAGATCCACAGATGTTTATTGAGAAGTTTGTGCCAATGTTCCTCAACGGCATCCAAGGAAGAGAAAGTAGCCGCAAGAATACAACGGTGTAAAAGGGCATTGGGCATTGGGCAGAGGGGCAGAGGGGAAAAACTTACTTACTGATCCTCTGCTCCCCACTCTCCACTCCCTTTTCTTTAAGTAAAATTCATCTAAAAAGGCCAAATGCAAAACTTTGCATCTGGCCTTGGGTGTAAAATAATTAAAAAGACTAAGATGATCTGGCAGATCCTTCTTAACACTTATTTTATTTTGTCGGGAGCCATCTACGAGGAGAACGAATCAAGGGGCAAAAGTAGGTCAAGAATAGTAGATTTGTTAGCAAGTGCAATAAACCTATACTACTTATACGAATCCATACGCTAGATAAGCAACAAATGAAACGAAAGGGATTTTATGCTTCGGCAAAGGACGCTAAACAGATGTCAGAGCGAAGATCGGTTACTTTCTTATGTAGATCATCAGCTACTGAATGTATGAGAAGAAAATCTATTGGGGAATAAAGTGAAGTTGCCTTAATACTATTTCCTCAACAAGCACAATGTCTGAATTAGATGTGCTTTAGATTAACTGATAGCCTAAGTAACATCTATTTTTAGAGCCGTTGAGGATTGAGATGCAAAGCTTTCTACCGAATATGAGCAACAGTTGTAGAGCTTTTGAGGAGTTGGTAATGCTATTGATCAAAGCACTTAAATTGATTTGCTTTTGATCGGCAGGATTGGGGCCAACTATATATACAAAGTATATACAAAGTTTGCAGTTGAAATACTAAGCGATCGCTGAAGACTTTCGTGTGTCAACTGTATATATCTCTGCCAGAAAAGCTGTGTTAGAGATGGTAACGCAACATCGTGTTTTCTGGTAATTCTGTTCCTTTGAGGAAAGAGTCATTACCCTACAGTAGTTAAACCACAGCATAGATATTTCGGACTTTTTGTGTCACTTCTCTGCGCCCACTACCGCGATGACGTGGTGCATCATCTGAAGCTTGTTCAGATGCCGCCGAGAGCCACTGTTCCGAAGTAGGCGTGGAAGGCAGCCCTGTTGATAAGTGATTGACCATTGCTTGGCAGTTAAAAGCTAAGGGGCCGAACACCAGACTCGAGACTAAAAGTGAAATGGCAGCACGCATAGCAGATGTCTATTTTGGAACTCTCCACTTCACTGATACTTAGCTTTTTGATTAATATCCGGACAATTCATCAAAAAGTATTCTGTTTTACTGAAAATAAACTCTTCTTATCCTCCGTTTAAATGTTCCACTAATAACCAATTACCAGAGTGATTGTAACGACCCCACAATGTAACTAATTGTTCGTGGGGATAAGCGCGTAATTGCTCGTCGATATGCGATCGCAAAGTCACAAGCTGCCAACTTTGCCCTTGATATGCGGCTGGTGCTGTGACAGTGAATTTGTATTCCTGCTGTTCCAAGCGGTAAAAGATGCCTTTGAAACAGTTACTCTCCTGAATTAATGCCTTGTCAAAAGCAGAGTCAGGGCAATCGCCACTAACTGGATAGGCTTGTGGGTTATCTAAGTAATACAGTTGCCAGTGCCGCCAATCCGAACGATTGGGAGGAAGATTAAACAAAGGAATAATTAGCGCTTTTGAGCGATTATCTTCTAATAAAGCCGTTTGCAGCTTTCTAATAGGTAAATCCCTCGGCTGGCAGTTTAATTCAACACATATCGCCGCCGCCATCCCTGCTGCTTGACCAATGCCCATCACCACAGGTTGTAATCTGGTAGCGCCATTGGCAATGTGGGATACAGAAATATTCTTTTCACAGACCAAGAAACCATCTGTTGTGGCTGGAATTAGACAACTGTAGGGAATTGTAAAGGGAGTCCCCGTCCAACGTCCTCCCCAGCGGATGGATTTAGGTTGCAGTGGGAATTGAACGCCAGGATAATGATGGTCATTGGCGTAGTTACCAACCGCGATTGCTTCGCAAACGCCAAGGGCGAACGCATCATTAAAT
Organism: Nostoc sp. JL23; assembly: GCF_017115065.1. NCBI lineage: Bacteria > Bacillati > Cyanobacteriota > Cyanophyceae > Nostocales > Nostocaceae > Nostoc > Nostoc sp. JL23. Next base: position 52,752 of record NZ_JABXKN010000154.1, on the reverse strand, counting down.
ATAGATGCAACTCTACCTCTGGCGATCGGCAAAATATCCTGTTCTCGTATAGTAGTTAGCCCCACCAAGCGGCGGCTTTCCCGGTAATAAGGATGCAGTGCAAAAGCTGTAGAGGTGTGAGGAAATACTTTTTCTGCTAAACCATAGCGACGACCAAGCTGTTTTTGGATAAAATGAGCAAAATTTTGGCTGTGCCAGCGAGATTCTTGGATGAATTCACCTCTGGATACATCTGACTCTATCAACCGCTCTACCCCTTCGCCGTAGTCATTGCCACAGATTGGCCAATTCATCATAAACAGGCCACCAGGCAAACGTCCATAATTTAAAAATGTCTCTGCTCCATAGCCATCCCAAGCACCTATAAACTGCGATGGATTATAGTTAGGCGCAGCCGCAATTTCTGGTGCTATCGCTTCACCAAAGTCTTGCATAATCACTACATAAGTGGGCGCTTGCACAGGATATTTCTGGGTTAAAGAGTTAAAAGTCACTGGGGCGCTGGGTTCTCCCCACTCAGATTGCAATTCCCAGCCCCAGCGGTAAGGTATATCAGCTAAAGGTAATAAATCTCCTAATTCTGTAGCGTCGAGAATAATCTTGGCTGTGACAGCAAAATCTGTAAAGCAGACACCAGTAATCAAATCAGCTTGTCGGTAAACATCTATTGGTACTTGTCCAGAAATCCAGTGCAGATTCGGCAATTCTTGCACCCAATCAGCAAAAATCTCTGCCCCAATTCGGGGATCGTAACTAAAAAAGCTTACCCAGCTATTATCTAATCCTCCAGGCTGTCGTTGTCGCAATTCCTGCAAAAACGCACCCCATAACCCTGTTTGAAAGGCTTCTAATTCATTCCCATCCGGTACAGACACTCCAGCCGAAGTTAGCATTCCTCCCAACCAAGGAAATTCACTTACCAAAATGGTTTTAGCTCCCCGTCGCGCCGCTTGGATAGCAGCCGCAGTCCCTCCAGTTCCTCCACCAACAACTAAGACATCAGCTGTATATGTCTGATGAACCATGACCAAATCCTCCACCAGGGTTAGCTATCTAGCTGATTTCGGTTGATCCTTGGCTCTACTTTTATCAGCTGAGTTTATAATTCACCTCTAGAAATCAGCTTTTGTCAAGTTTAAATTGATGGGTAAGCAAAACACTTAAGTGCTTACTACGAACCCTCAAAACTAGCTTTACAAGGTAGTAACGTAGTTATGTACGAAATATTACATATTGATTTTGGTGAAGTATAGGGTCTTGCATTTTACACATCTGTATGCAAAGATAATTTCACACAAAATACTGTAAATCTATCAAGTTACAGGATTAACTGAAGCTTAATACTTTTAAATCTAGCTGATTGCAAATGAAGGCATTCAGCGAGTATTAATTTGGCAATGAATAACTAAAATCTAAATAATTATTTACTTTAGTGTAAATCACACCAACAAACTGAAGAAGAAAGAATAATTTAGACTAAAAAACAATGTGGATTGTTAAACTTGCTCTTCGTCGCCCCTATACATTTGTAATTACTTCTATACTTATTTTTGTCTTAGGAGTAGTTACTATTACGCGCATGGCAACGGACATTTTTCCAGAAATTAATATTCCCGTTGTCAGTGTAATTTGGTCTTATAGTGGTGTCTCACCAGAAGAAATGGAACAGCGTATCGTTACAGCGAGCGAACGCTCTTTTACAACGACTGTCAATGATATTGAACACATCGAATCGCAATCACTCAATGGTGTTAGCGTCATTAAAGTTTTCTTCCAACCAGGAGCAAAAATTGAGGCAGCAGTAGCTCAACTTACCTCTAATACTCAAACAATTCTTCGAGGTTTACCTCCAGGAATTACACCTCCTTTAATTATTCGCTACAATGCCTCTAATGTGCCCATTCTTCAGCTAAGTGTTAGCAGCACATCGCTATCAGAGCAAGAACTTTACGATAACGGTAATAATTTTCTGCGGACTCAGCTAGCGACTGTTCAAGGTGCGTCTGTACCGTTACCTTATGGAGGTAAGCCTCGGCAGATTATGGTAGATATTGACCCGCAGGCGCTATTTGCCAAAGGTCTTTCAGCTACAGATGTCACAACCGCAATCAGCGCCCAAAATCTTATCTTACCTGGGGGCAATGCCAAATTAGGCGATCGCGAGTACAGTGTTCGACTCAATAGCAGTCCCCAAGTCTTAGACGCGTTAAACAATTTACCCATTAAACAGATTAACGGCACTGTAATTTATATACGTGATGTTGCCCAAGTTCATGATGGCTTTGCAGTGCAGAATAATATTGTTCGTCGAGATGGGCGACGTTCTAGCTTATTGACCATTCTCAAAAGTGGTAGTGCTTCAACTTTAGATGTTGTTGCTAGAGTCAAAGAAAGACTACCCAAAATTCAAGCTACATTACCCAAAGAATTAGATTTAGAAATCTTATTTGATCAATCTATATTTGTTAAAGCTTCTATCCACGGAGTATTAACCGAAGGATTGATTGCAGCTTGTTTAACTGCCGCGATGATTTTATTATTCTTAGGCAGTTGGCGCAGCACTTTAATTGTGGCAATTTCCATTCCTTTATCAATTCTTTGTTCTATCATTGCTCTGCGATTGATAGGACAAACTCTGAATATTATGACCTTGGGAGGTCTATCTCTAGCAGTTGGGATTTTAGTTGATGATGCCACAGTAGAAATTGAAAATATCCACCGCAATCTGGGACAAGGAAAACCTCTACAACAAGCTATTTTAGATGGCGCACAACAAATAGCTGTTCCGGCTTTCGTTTCTACCTTGGCAATATGTATTGTTTTTATCCCAATTATCTTTTTAACAGGAGTAGCACAATCGCTATTTATGCCTTTAGGAATGGCGGTTGTTTTTGCGATGCTTGCTTCCTATCTACTGTCGCGGACAGTAGTACCAATGTTGGCAAAGTTTCTCCTTGGAAAGGAATTACATCTTTATACTGAACATGAAAATCTAGAGAATAACGGTAATGGTCATGTAATTAACAAAAAAGATATTTTCTGGCGGATTCATGAGCAGTTTAATCGCCAATTTGATAAATTTCGCCAAAACTATCGAAATACTTTAGCTAAAGCTCTAAATCATCGCGGTGTAGTTTTTGCCATGTTTGGTGCTTTTTGGGTAAGTGCCTTAGTTTTACTACCTTTTGTCGGTCAAGACTTTTTTCCACAAGTAGATGCAGGTCAGTTTCGGTTGCATGTCCGCGCTCCTGCGGGAACACGACTTGAAAAGACAGAACAGATTTTTACTCAAGTTGAAAATGAGATTCGCCAAGTTATTCCTGAGCAAGAATTAGAAATTATTCTTGACAATATTGGTTTACCTGTAGGTGGAGTTAACCTGGCTTTTAGCGACACAGCAACCATCGGCCCTGGTGATGGGGAAATTCTTGTCGGTCTTAAAGAAGGTAAACATCATTCTACTTGGCAATATGTTAGACAACTACGCCAAAAATTAACTGCCCAATTTCCTGAATTAACTTTCTTTTTCCAACCTGCGGATATAGTAACTCAAATTCTCAATTTCGGTTTACCAGCCCCTATTGATATTCAGGTCATAGGCCCAGCTAAGAATCGTCGAGATAATTACAAAATTGCCCAACAAATTAAAACCAAAATAGCTCAAATTCCGGGAGCAGTTGATGTTCATTTACATCAAGTCGTTGATGCCCCAGACCTACGTATTAATGTAGATCGTTCTCAAGCACAGCGTAACGGTTTAACTCAACGAGATGTTGCCAATAATCTACTCACATCATTAAGTTCTAGTGGTCAAACATCACCCAATTTTTGGCTTGATCCTATCAAAGGAGTCAGTTATCCAATAGCAGTACAAGTTCCCCAGTACAAACTTAACTCACTAGAAAAAATTCAGAATACTCCTGTAGCTAACGGTTCTAGCTCGTCACAACTTTTAAGCAATATTGCTATTGCTAAACGTGGAAAAGCTCCTGCTGTTGTTAATCATTACAATGTACAGCCTGTATTTAACATTTACGCCAATGTTCAAGGTCGTGATTTAGGTGGTGTAGCCAGCGATATTTATAAAATAGTTGGGCAATTTCAGCAGAAGTTACCACGTGGAACCTCAATTATGGTGAAAGGCCAAGTAGAAACGATGAATTCATCTTTTCTAGGATTAGAAGTAGGATTGATATTTGCTATTGGATTAGTTTATTGCTTAATAGTAGTCAACTTTCAATCTTGGATTGATCCATTCATTATTATGATGGCACTACCAAATGCTTTAGCCGGAATTGTCTGGATATTGTTTGTGACTAATACGACTTTTAGTGTACCTTCTTTGATGGGTGCAATTATGAGTATTGGGGTTGCTACTGCCAATAGTATTTTGCTTGTCACCTTTGCTAATGAACAACGTCTAATAGGAGAAAAAGCTGTTTCTGCCGCTTTAGCTGCTGGTTATACCCGTTTGCGTCCAGTATTAATGACTGCTGGGGCAATGATTATGGGGATGTTACCAATGTCTCTTGGTTTAGGAGAAGGTGGTGAACAAAATGCTCCTTTAGGACGTGCTGTAATTGGTGGATTATTAGCAGCGACAGTGGCAACTTTAATTTTTGTACCCGTAATTTACAGTATTTTGCGCCGAAAACAACCCCAAAATTTAGAGTTGGAGGAAGAACTATCCTCTACTATCAAATTAACTGTAGCTAATCGGTAAATTTTTCGTGAATAATTAGAGCCCCGACTTCTCTAAGAAGTCGGGGATCTGAAAGAATTTTGATAAATCAACAAATCAAATAGAATTCTATAGTATGGATACTCAAGAAAATACCCAAGTTGATAATTCTGATATTGCAGCAACGACTAAAAAAAGTCGTTTCACTTCGATCACCATTATTGCTACGACTACTTTAGTTGTTACTGGACTTTTAGCACTTGGTATTATACCTCGTTTACAAAAGCAATCAGAATTAAATGCTTTCGCTAAATCTACAACAAAAAAAGTCTCTTCGGTTAATGTAGTTAAGCCAAAAGTTGCTGCTAATTTCACCGAACTAGTTCTACCTAGCAGTATTCAAGCCAGCCAAGAAACCACAATTTATGCCCGTACTAGTGGCTATTTACAAAAAAAATTAGTGGATATTGGCGAACGTGTTAATAGGGGACAGCTATTAGCTATAATTGATGCCCCGGAAACTGACCAAGATATACAGCAAGCTCGTGCTGAATTGGCAAAGTCTGAGGCTAATCTCGCTCAAGTTCAGGCAGATTTAGCACAAAAGCAAAGTAATCTTTCTCAAACAAAAGCTAACTTAAAAGCTAGACAAGCGGAATTAGCTGAAGCACGTACTAACCTAGAACTAGCACGTCAAACTTGGCAACGTTGGCAATTACTTCAAAACCAAGGAGCCGTGACTACACAAGCTGCTGATGAACGTGAAAGTGCTTTTAATGCAAGTCGAGCTAATGTAGATACTTTAATTGCTCGCGTTAATTCAGACCAAGAAAGTGTAAATACTGCTCTTGCAGCTATTAATTCCCAAAAAGCTAACATTAATGCGTTTATCGCAAGTAGGAGTGTTAGTAAATCAGATTTACAACGGATAACTTCTTTACAAACATTCAAACAAATTGTTGCTCCTTTTGCAGGTGTAATTACTGCTCGTAACATAGATATAGGAGCTTTAATTTCTGCGGGTAGCAATAATAATAGTGGAAATTCCTGGTTATTTAAGATTGCTCAGACAAAGAATTTACGTATCCGAATTAATGTTCCCCAGGCTTTTGTGCAATCAATTCACACTGGACAAACTGCGCTTGTTCGTGTTCGTGAGCTACCGAAAAAATCTTTTGCTGGTAAAGTTATTCGGACTGCTGATGTCTTAGATGCTACTTCTAATACCCTGTTAACTGAAATTGAAGTACAGAATTCAGACAATGTGTTGCGTCCTGGAATGTATGCTGAAGTGACTTTTAAGGCTGAACGTGCCAATCCACCTTTATTAGTACCAGCTAATACCTTAGTTATTAATGCAGATGGTATACAAGTAGCCACTGTGACGAAGGAAAAGAAAGTTAGGTATCAAAAAGTAGAGCTTGGACGAGATTATGGTACTGAAGTTGAAGTTGTTTCTGGTTTAAGCCCTAATGTTAGGTTAATTACTAATCCTACGGATGCTCTTCAAGATGGGAAATCGGTTCAGGTACTTGCATCCAAGCCTAAGATTAAGAATTGAATTTTGAATTTGGAGCGTACCCCATCTCTACGGGACGCTTTGTGAATGGGGAAGCAAGCGACGTGACTACGCAAGAGTTATGGAATAACGTAGACGCTTCGGCTTGCCGCAGGCTACCACAGAGGCACGGAGGACACGGAGAAATCAGAGTTTGAGAGATATTTTGTGTAAGTCCTATAGCTTAACGTTGACCACTAATGCTACATCTAGTATCGTTGAGCGGGGAAAAACCAACGTGAAAGCACAGGTATTTAGAGGCGTTAATCAACTTTCTTACGAAGATATCCCAGTTCCAACCGTGGAACCAGATGAAGTGCTGGTACAGGTGCGGGTTGTGGGGTTGTGTCAATCAGATATTAAAAAAATTCGTTATCCACTATATGAACCGCCGCGCATTTTTGGACATGAAACTGCCGGCACGATCGCAGCAATAGGCAATAATGTCAAAGGTTGGCAAGTTGGACAACGGGTAGCAGTGATGCACCACATTCCCTGTATGCGTTGCGCCTACTGCCTAAATGATAATTTCTCGATGTGCGATGTTTACAAAAACATTTCCACTACCGCAGGCTTTAACGCCAGTGGCGGCGGTTTTGCCGATTATGTCAAGGTTCCTGGACATATTGTGGAAAATGGTGGGTTGATTCCCATCCCGGATAACATCAGTTTTGAAGAAGCGAGTTTTGTAGAACCAACTAACTGCTGCTTGAAAGCTGTGAAAAAAGCTCAAATTGCCCCAGGACAAACTGTATTAGTTACTGGTGCTGGGCCCATTGGGTTAATGTTTATCATGTTGGTGAAGTATTTCGGAGCAAAAGCGATCGCTACTGATTTACTACCGTCTAGAATTGAAAAAGCCTTGAGTGTCGGTGCAGAGGCGGCTTTTGATGCTCGTGATCCCGATTTACCTGCCAAAATCTCTGCCTTAACTGGTGGACTGGGTGTTGATATTACTCTGCTGGCTGTTCCTAGCGAAAAAGCTTTCTTTCAAGCACTTGATAGTACCCGCAAAGGCGGTAAAATCTTATTTTTCGCTGAATTCCCCGATGAGGTGGAAATTCCCATTAATCCCAATATCCTCTACCGTCGAGAAATTGACTTGATAGGTAGTTATAGCTCATCTTATCGGCTTCAGAGTTTATCAGCCGATATTGTGTTTAATCAGCGAATTGATGTAAAAGCGTTGATTAGCGATCGCTATCCATTAAAAGATTTATCAGCAGCTGTTGAGCAAGCGATCGCACCCACACCAGATACTTATAAAATCTTAATTTACCCGTAAAAGGAAATTCCTTATCTCCCGATACGGTTCGGTTAAGGCAAGAGACGCGATAAATCGCCGTCTCTACAATCTAGGGCGTGTCATCAAAAAACCTTATCCGAACCGTATTGCCCATCTCCTTCATCTCCCCAAAATGCTTATTATCCTACTTTTCGTAGCTTTACTAGCTTTCTACGTTGCTTGGAATCTCGGAGCAAACGATGTCGCTAACGCGATGGGAACCTCTGTCGGTTCCAAAGCTGTCACCCTCAAACAAGCACTAATAATTGCTGGTGTATTAGAGTTTACGGGTGCTGTGTTGTTTGGACATGAGGTAACAGAAACCCTAGCAACGAAAATTGCTAATCCCGCCTTGTTCGCAGCTACACCCCAAATATTCGTTACTGGGATGGTAACAGTATTAATATCCTGTGGTGTGTGGTTGCAAATTGCCACATCACGCGGTTTACCTGTATCGTCTTCTCATGCGGTTGTTGGTGCGATCGCTGGATTTAGTTGGGTAGCTTTGGGAGTAGGTGCAATTGATTGGTCATCAATTGGTTTAATTACCATTGGCTGGGTTTTAACGCCGTTAATTAGTGGTGCGATCGCTGCTTTATTTTATAGTCAAATCAAGCACTGGATTTTAGATCAACCTAATCAAGTAGTCCAGTTACAAGAGTGGATTCCCTGGTTGAGTACTGCGCTGCTAGGTGTATTCGGCGTGATTGTCTTACCATCGCTCACAGAACCGCTAACCAATTTTGTAATTGAGCAAGTTGGTTTTACGATCCCTGCTTACGACATCCCCCTGTTAACAGGTGCAATCGCAGCCGTTGGACTCACAATCATTAGTTGGCGACAATTGGGAGAGAGCGGAGATAAGGAAGACAAGGGAGAAATATTCCCCAATCCAGTAGAAAGATTATTTGCCCGATTCCAACTACTAAGTGCTTGCTTTGTCGCCTTTGCTCATGGTTCTAATGATGTGGGAAATGCGATCGCTCCTTTAGCTGCGATCGTTTACATCAATCGTACTGGTAGCGTACCTATTGATGGTATAATTATCCCCCTTTGGATTTTAATTCTTGGTGGTGCTGGTATTGTTGGTGGTTTAGCTGTCTGGGGAAAAAAAGTCATTGCCACTATTGGCGAAAACATTATTGCCTTGCAACCTAGTAGTGGATTTTGTGCCGAACTTGCTACTGCTACTACCATCCTCATCGCCTCCCGGCTAGGTTTACCAGTCTCCACTTCCCACGCTCTCGTCGGCGGTGTAGTTGGTATTGGACTAGTGCAAAATATTAAGTCGATTAAGTTTCAAACACTAAAAGGTATTGCTGCCGCATGGCTAATTACAATCCCCGTGAGTGCTGCCCTGAGCGCTGCCATTTTTAGCATCGCCCAGATTTTATTCTTCTAAGAATTATTAATATTTTCCAAACTTTTCCTCTACTGGAATTTACTCAAAGCAAAACCCAGACTGCAACAACGCCAAAAAAAGCGTGTTTTTGCAGAATTGCTGCTCATTCATTAGAATGTTGTGCAGGGGATAGCGTAACTTTGAATTTCCACAGAAGGATACTTTAATCTCTCTTTAGAGATATAAACTGTCACACCAGTTACATTCCACACAAATTTACAGCTAGTTTCGCAAGTCAGACAATTTGGTGGGGATATCCAGCGACAATTCGCCTACGCACACGCATCTGTGAATCTTTGACAATTATTATTGGCAGCAAAACAATAAATATTTATTTGGAGTGAGATTTTTTTAAAAGTAAAAATTTCATTGGCAAATAATTTATGAAAATTAAACTGACCAAAAATAAAAAAGTCTCTATTTAAGGGACTTTCAGGCGTGGCGATCGATCCAAAATCCCTTTTGGTTGGGCAATCCCCCAAACGCTCTAGCGTCGCTAACGATGGGAACCGCCCTTCGGGTTCGCCACTTTGCCAGACGCTCGTTCGCTCTTAGCCTCTCCCTTCTCCCAAAGGGAGAGGCTAACGCCAAGGGAGAAGACTCGCTAACGCTGCGCTAACGACGCAAAGCGCCAAGACGGCAAGTGGACTCACCAATACGGGTGATACCTCACCAAAATTCCAAATCTAATGGTTAAATACTTATCAATGCTGAAAAGAACACGGTGTAGTAAGCTGTGTGGCAAACTTAGATGCTTTGCTAACCTGTGTCTAGTATGACAGAATTACGTTGAAATGCGGAAGTGCTGTTAAAATTTTTAATTTATCTGACAAAATACAGGAAATTAGGATGACCGCCAATCAAGTGTACGGGAAGCAGCTTTATCGTCAAAGTGTTAGAGGTTAGAAGCTAATGGGGCGATTCGAGAAGCAACCAGAAAACCCAAGAGTCAGAGGGGAGCTATCTAGAGCAGCAGAAAATGCTCTTTGGGCTGTAGTTGAAGACTTAGAAAATCTTCAGCAGAATGTCCTCAGAGGTTTGCAGGAAGACGTAAAGCGGCTTCAGTCAGAAAAAAATCGGTTATCTGATGAGATTCAAAGCTTGGTAGAGGAAAAAGAGCATTTACAACAAGTGCGCCAAATCACTGAGCAGCAAGTGTTAATTCGGCAACTGGCAGAAGTTCTGGCAAAGCATATATCTTCACAACTGCAATCCTCTCTGGCAACTTTAGCTAATCAAAGCATGGAGGGCAAATCTTACGAACAAGCTGCGTTGAAGTCTGCTGAAGTAAGCAGCAATGTAGTAGGTGAAATTAATGAAAAAGTCGAACACATGTTTGACAGTCTGGATGACACCGTTACTGTTACCTTTAATTCCTTACAACAGGAGCTGAAGAACTATCAAAGTAATCTTTCCCAACAGTTGTCACGGATGTATAGCCAGCAGCAGCAAGGGGAAACGATTTTGGCGGAGTTTGTTAACCGCCTGCATGGAGAACTAGAAAAAACTATAGAAGAAACTTCACGCAAATCAGCAACAGCAGGTATACCTACTGTTTTGCAGTTTACGGAGCCACAAAAAAACAGTTCTGTTGATACATCCCTGCCAGAGTTTGAGGAAGTAGTAAGAAATTCCCTTGAGCCAATTTCCCCGATCCCTAATAAATTTTCACCAAGGGAAACGACAGCAGAACCGCCGATTATTAAAGAAAACACCGCGAATCCAATTTCTTCTCTTAGCAAGGATTTGTCGGTAAGGGAAACAACATTAGAGCCACCGATTGTTAGAGAAAATATCGCGAATCCAATTTCTTCTCCCAGCAAGGATTTGTCGGCAAGAGAAACAACATTAGAGCCGCCGATTGTTAGAGAAAATACCGCGAATCCAATTTCTGTCCCCAGCCAGGATTTATCGCCAAAGGAAACGCCATCAGAACCTACTGCGGTTGTAGTTCCGCCACCAAAAGACAATGCCACCGAGCCAATTTCTGTCCTAAATCAGGAATCGCCGGAAAACGAAACGAAATCAGAGCCTCTGATCGCGTCTGTGCCAAAGCCGAGAATAATCCGACCTTCTCTAAAGATTCCTACTGAACCACTTTCTGTCCGCCGTAAGAACGTATCCCAAAGCAAAGCTGAATCCTCATCGACCACTGCGCCAGAACCGCAGGCGGAAGCAAAACCCCCACAATCGCGATCGCCTAATTCTTCTGGTTTATCGACACTCCAAATCGGTTTTTTGTTAATCGTCTTATCGGCAGTGGTATCGTCGCTTTACAACGTAGCCATCAAGGTGATTTTCCACGAAGGTTCCCAGATTTTTGGAGTATTAGAAGTAGAGCAGTTGCTACCGCCGACTTTGGGCAATACTCTGTTAATTTTGACGCTACGGTTTATGGTAGTTGTACCACTAATGGTACTTTTGTCTCCGATATTGCATCCCAGACTGTGGCAAGACTTTGAAACTTTGTCTGCTTCAGTCCGAGGAAATCCCACACCTGCCAATGCAGCTACCAAGCAGATTTTGGTGTTGTCAATTGTGAGTGGGTGCTTTTTGTTTTTATCTCAGGTGCTAATCTACATTGCGATCGCTCAAGTCCCAACTGGAATGGCGATCGCACTGTTCTTTATCTATCCGATGGTTAGCGGTCTATTTTCGTGGTTTCTGTTTCGCGATCGCCCCACTCTATTCCGCATCGCTGCGATCGCCGCGATTTGCTGCGGTGAATTGTTGGTTTTAGGAGGTTCTCCCAGCATCGGTATCGGTAATACTTCAATGGGAAGCAGCACCGCCATTCTTTCGGGTGTGGCTTTTGCTGCCTATATAATTCTGACGCGAGTCTGTGCTAGCAAACTGCATCCTGTGACTTTTACTTTGATTAACTTCACTACCATGCTGTTGTTGAGCTTTATCTGTTTGATGCTACCTTTGCCAAGCAATTGGAACTTGGTAGTAGTTGACCCCACTAAAATGCTGGAACTGGTTTTAAGCGCATTTATTTTGGGTGTGCTGACCCTTGCAGGTTATTTGCTCAATAATGTTGGTATTAGTAAACTAGGTGCCTCGCGATCGGCGCTCATCGGTGGTAGCATCCCAGTTTTAACCGTGATTTTCGCTGGGTTAATCATTCAAGAAAATTTGGATATTGTGCAAATTCTGGGAGTGTTATTTGTAACCTTTGGCGCGGCTGCTTTTAGCTTTGAAACAATGCGAAATCAGGTTAAACCCTCTAGTCCCACGAATTAAATGGCGAGTTCAATCAGCTTAAGAGTGATGGGAACTACTTTACCTTCCATCGCTCTCAGCATCAATCCTGACGCTAATGCGCTCACTTATAACTTCAAGATCCCCAACTTCTCAAAGGAGTCGGGGATTTAAATTTTTACGAGTGATTTCAGAATGCTGTATAGGTGCAGATAACACTTAATAGATCGGCAAGCAGTATTCAGAATAAATCGACTTGTAATATATTTTTAGGGATTTAGCCTGATACAGGTAGGGAAAACACGTATATGTAAGCAATATGAGTAGTACTGACTCCAGCAATTGAGACGAGTACTTGCTCAGAAAGAAGATTCGCAAGGAGTTAAGACCATTGCAGCACATTTTGGAACTAAGAGATGGAGAAGTCGCACAAATGTTTAGAGTAACTCGTTTTTTCAAGCCAAACGCACTTTGTTGATATTAGGCGGTGAGCCTACCTATTTTTTCAGCGTGGGAGGCAAAGTAAGTCGGCAAGAATAAACTAACTTATATTAAGCAATGTAACTTCAATCAAATTGCCTTGTAGTGAGGGCTAAAGCCCCTATCCTTCCGTTTTATTTGTCGCTAATGGGCAAGGCTCCCAGACCGCCCTAAGTCACGACAAATCTTTAATTATTCACACCCACTTACTAATAGTGTTTCGTAAGATGGTATCTTTATTTCTGTCGTTTTATACTAGTCAACTTAATCTGCGTAGGCGTAGCCCACCGTAGGTATCGCTCAGACACCCAGAAAACGAAGCTTATATCGTAGTTTGCTAAGGGTTATCCTCCTTTTACAGCAACAAACTATCTACGTAATTTAAGTCTCTCAAATATATAAAATAGCGAGGTAAAAACATACTTAAAGTAGCCAATAAATTAATTAAATCGCGAAAGTTTAAAATTTTTTCATGAAAAAAATATAAATTTATTGCTAAAAAGTCTCTAAATAATCATCGGATGTAACCCAAAATGTTTTATTATATGTATGGCTATTAACTAATCTTTCGGTTATTAGCACAAGCGCCAAAGCCTTATAAATACGCGATTTAGTTGGAAATAATCGCGGCTTTTTGTGTCCAACAATCAATATAAAATAATAAATAAAACTTGGATTTAGGAATAAATATAAAAGTATCATCAAACCTTGATTTAAGCCGAATACCAAATATTTAAATAGTCCTAATTTATAAACTTTAAAATGCACAATTTTATTTCAAAACTCAAAAATAGTGATATGATAAGGAACAATATTTGAAAAACAACAGGTATTTTGAAATTGGAATTATTTGCTCTATTTGATGTCTACTATCTTCCCTCAAGCCAACGGCTGATACAGCCGAGACATCACTGGAGGTTGTGAACCGAATGGATAGTTCACAACGAGCTGTATAGCTCAACCTCTAAATGTGGCTACACCTGGTAAGCGATTTGTTTTGAGACTATTCCCAATTATTTCTAGTCACTTATGTACTACAAATAATTCGCTAAAGCTGAAAAAAAGCATCTTTTTCTAGTAACAGATATCCCAGATTAACCGCGCAAACTAGTTTTTACTCTGAGTAGGCATAGTGCCATAATTAGGTGTAAGCAGCTTGACGTTGTTGCTCTTGAAAGATGAAAAAGACCAGAAAACTGAAAGGCTTTGGAGATTAATTGCAGCATTGTTGACTGTTGGGACAGAAACCGCCGTTAAGTTGGATTTGGTGGTGTCTTTAATTTTCCGGTTAGATGCAGAGACAGTTATAGTCACAACTACCGACTCTGCTTTTGTACCAGGAAATATGCGAAAACGGTAGTTTGCGCTACCACCGATATCATCGTTATCGCATACTAATATAGTTTGAAGTAAAGACAGCCTTCAGCCAGGTGTATACTACCTATTTTCACTCGATTAAAAATTCTGTAAACGTGCTATTCAATTGTCTGTAATATGAGTAACGACATAGATCTGATCAAACGTCTTGACCCCAGTGCGATGGATCAGATCATGCTTTATCTGGCTTTTAGTGCCATGCGGACGAGTGGGCACAGGCATGGGGCATTTTTAGACGCAGCCGCAACAGCAGCAAAGTGTGCAATTTACATGACCTATCTAGAGCAGGGACAAAACCTGCGAATGACAGGGCACTTGCATCACTTGGAGCCGAAACGAGTAAAAATTATTGTAGAAGAAGTCAGACAGGCACTAACAGAAGGCAAACTGTTAAAAATGCTAGGTTCTCAGGAACCTCGCTATTTAATTCAATTGCCTTATGTCTGGCTAGAAAAATATCCTTGGCAACCGGGGCGATCGCGTGTTCCTGGTACTAATCTGACAAGTGAAGAAAAAAGACAAATTGAGCAGAAACTGCCCAGTAATTTACCTGATGCTCAGTTAGTTAGCTCCTTTGAGTTTCTGGATTTGATCGAGTTTTTACACAAGCGATCGCAAGAAGACTTGCCACCCGAACACCAAATGCCTTTGAGTGAAGCTTTGGGTGAGCATATCAAGCGCCGTCTGCTTTACTCAGGAACGGTAACACGGATTGATTCTCCTTGGGGAATGCCCTTCTACGCGCTTACCCGTCTTTCTTATACCCCAACAGACGATGAAGAACGTACACACATCACCGTGGAAGATACTGCTCGGTATTTCCGCATGATGAAAAATTGGGCAGAACGGCGACGAAATGCCATGCGCTTGCTGGAAGAACTTGATATCCTCCCAGAAAAAATGGATCAGGCGATGGAAGAATTAGATGAAGTCATCCGTGCCTGGGCAGACAAATATCATCAAGACGGTGGTATTGCAGTGGTTTTACAGACGGCTTTTGGTGAAAGAGAAGACTAGTACCGCAAGGCGGAAGTCAAAAGTCAAAAGTCAAAAAGCTTAGAAAACAGGCTTTTGAACGATAAGGCGGAAGTCAAAAGTCAAAAAGCTTAGAAAACAGGCTTTTGAGCGATTTGAAATAGTTGCTTTATTTACGCCGTGCTGTACTAGTATAACTAACTGTGCAAACTGTGCAAAATTCCCAAAGCTGAAAAACTGACGTGAGTTCAACTAACCTCTCTCCAACTCCTCTTTGCGTTGGAGGGAAGCATGATAATATTTTTCATTTATTTGAATGCTTACCTGGTAAGTGGACACTTTGGGAACAGTGCTAGGTATCGGAATGCCTATAAGTGGCAGAAGTGGTACTGAAGTTTGTCCGAGCTAATAGAGCGGTTTGACGAAAGTTGCATTAGTGTACAATCCGCCTGAAGGTTCGCGTGATATCTTTGTAGTCTGAATAAGACCAGGTGTTGGCATCATCGAGAAGGGCAAAAAGACGGCTTTTTTGGGCGGGGTGCTGAAACTTCTTCAACCTTTCGATGATGATATAGATACCAAAGTAAGAAATATAGTAACTATTATTGCTTCAATTCCAGCTTGTTCCGACTTGGGACTAGTGCGACAAAGCGATCGCTTTCTCTACGATCAAACTACCGATAATCCAATACGCTTGGGTTAACGCCAAAAACCTTAAGTTGTGTAGGTTGGGGAGCCACTGAGGGCTTGCTATTTTCCGACTTGTCCGCGCAGGTTGAAGCATTGTAAATATATAAGGCTGGGTTTCGCTGTTGCTCAACCCAACCTACAAATTAAAATCGGATGATTTATTTTTTGGTAGTCCCTGAATCAGGTTGGCAAATAGCCACTCTATATTCAGCCTGTATTTTTAATCAATTACACAAAGCACTGTAATCTAATTAGTGCCCGGTTGAGTTGGAACAACTGGTTGGGTTGGAACAACTGGTTGGTTTGGAAATGGGGTAGTCTCTAAACTTGGACTTGAACCCGCAGGAATTATCGTTGGCGGTGTAGACGAAGATGAAGCACCGATAACACTATCATCAGCACTGATACAAGTTTCTAGCGCTTGAGTAGCAGGAAAATCGATTTGACTACGCAAGCCAACCACACACTGACCAAAGCGCACGGGTAACAAACTGCGTCCACAATAATCTAAAACTGTCGGATTAGCTTCTTCCTTAGTACTTAAGCTGACACCAACTACACAGGTTGCTAACTCTTCAGGACGTCGAGCTTTGCCACAAGAAGAAAGCGCATCTGTAGCAGCAATTTGGGTTTCCTTATCAATTTTCACCACACAAGCAGCCAAATCTTTTGGACGCAGTGCTGCTGCACAACCTTCTGATGCCGCTTCTGCCTTTACACCCACACTCAAAAGGCGACCCGCACAGACACTATAATCATTCCTGTAGGAGGCAGCAACAGCCACATTAGGCAAGATTGTTAAACATCCAGCTATAGCCAAAGCTGGTAATGTTAAAATCCTGGAGGTGGAACTGCCTTGTTTGTTCTTACCTTTGCTAACCACTTTTTTGCTCATTGACATTGCCATTCTCCAAACACCCAAAGTTATGCTAACTCAAATATCTTAAAAATCCTCTGTAATCTAAGAATTTCGGCGGTAGTAAAGTATAGATATAATTAATTATGTCGAAAATTGTGTTAATATAGCTGTTTGAAAGATAAGTAGGCAACGTAAAAAGTATTTCAGAGTAAGAATACTGCGTAAACCAATCTGATGATTGAGTAGCCTACGAAACTAAATAAACACAAAAAACTTATTGGCAGTAGTACGGCGGGGCACGTCGGAATTCAGGCTTGGAAGCTAGTGTGTCGGCTCAACCGACTTAAAGCAACTGGCGTAAAGGAGATGCCTCTACATTGGTAGGATACGTCATACCAAAGCAAGCACCTTCAAAAAACCAAGAATCCGCTGATTTATCATCAGTGGAATGTCAAAATAGAATGTTTGGGTAAAGTTTAAACAGGATTAGATTAAGGAAACTCATGTCCCGATATAGAGGGCCCCGCCTCAGAATTGTCCGCCGCTTGGGCGACTTACCAGGATTAACTCGTAAAAGCGCCAGACGCGCTTACCCACCTGGGCAGCATGGTCAGAATCGCAAGAAGCGCTCTGAATATGCTATCCGTTTAGAGGAAAAGCAAAAGCTCCGCTTCAACTACGGTTTGACAGAAAAGCAATTGCTCCGTTATGTGCGAAAAGCCAGACGTGTTACTGGTTCTACCGGACAAGTGCTGCTGCAATTGCTAGAAATGCGCTTGGATAATACTGTTTTCCGCTTGGGTATAGCCCCGACTATCCCAGCCGCTCGTCAACTGGTAAATCACGGTCACGTAACTGTTAACGGTCGTGTAGTGAATATTGCCAGCTACCAATGCCGTCCTGGCGAAGTAATTGCAGTCAGAGATCGGGCACAATCCCGGAAGTTGGTGGAAGCTAACTTGCAATATCCCGGTTTGGCAAACCTCCCCAGTCATTTGGAATTTGACAAAAATAAGTTGGTTGGTAAAGTCAACAGCGTTATTGAGCGCGAATGGGTGGCACTACAAGTTAATGAACTACTTGTGGTGGAATACTACTCACGACAAGCGTAATAGTCATTTGTCCTTAGTCATTTGTCCTTAGTTATTTGCAAGGGACAAATGACCAATTACTATCCGCCAATTTGCGACATGGTGCGGGTATATGTACCTGAAATGCCAGAATCGCGTTGTTTAAAGTTAATTTCTGGTTTGATTCCGAGTAAATGTCTGACCTGCTCTTGTAATTGAGCGGTGCTGACGCCAGAACGCAGGGCAGTTTTTAAATCTATTTGACCAGTTTCATTCAATAAACAGGGACGCAGCCAGCCATCAGCACTCAGGCGCATCCGATTACAACGATCGCAAAAACATTCTGACATCTGACTAATAAATCCTAGTGTCCCCTTCGCACCGGGAATTTGAAAGACATCAGCCGGGCCAGCACCACGAACTTGAGATTCTGTCAAGCCCCAACGATCGCGAATACGTTCTCGTAAATCGGCTGAAGATACCCAACCGCGATCGCCAAACAAATGCACATTACCAATGGGCATAAATTCAATAAATCGAACGTGCCACTGTTTATCAATTGTCAGGGCGGCTAAATCGAGAACTTCATGGTCATTAACCCCAGGAATCACCACCACATTCAGCTTCAGGGGGTCGAATCCAACTTGATGGGCTGCTTGAATCCCCTGCCAAACTTGTTGCCAACGAGAACGCCCCTGATTACCGATAATTTGGTCAAAAATATCAGGATCGAGAGAGTCCAGACTAATATTAATTCGTCGCAGACCAGCATTGTAGAGGTTTTGTGCCATCGGAGCCAGCAAAAAACCGTTGGTGGTCATTGAGAGGTCTTGAGTTTGGGGTAAAGTTGCGATCGCACCTACCAAATCCACCACACGCGGACGCAATAAGGGTTCCCCCCCAGTCAAACGAAACCGATTAAAGCCTACTGGAATAAATACTTCTTGAATTAAGATGAGTAGTTCTTCATCAGTCAATAACTGTTGCTTGAGAATATAGTCCAGTTCTACTCCCTCTGGCATACAGTACTGACAACGAAAATTGCAGCGATCGATTAAGCTAATGCGGAGGTAGTCTACCTGGTTCATCGTTTTATTTTTATTCTCTCTGATTAATTAAAGACTTTACAAAAGTGATTTACCCCTTCCTACTATATTTGTTGTAATTCAAAATACCGTACTCCCCCTTAAGTGAGAGTCCACAGATTGTGGCATAATAAGCCGATCGCATCCACTAGTTAGTCATCAATCGTGCAAGATACCGACTCCATCAACGACCTTGCTGCTGCTTTACTACAGCCAGCCGATATCAGCTTTGAACTGCCCGATCCAGAAGATGAACAGATTCTAGAGTCAGATTTTCAACAGCAGCTAGAAATAGCTTGGCAGGTATGCGATCGCTTTGATTTGCAAACTGAAATCTGGCGGGGGCGAATTTTACGGGCGATCCGCGACAGAGAAAAAGTGGGTGGTGACGGTCGCGGTACTGGCTTTCTCCGATGGCTAAAAGAGCGGGAAATCAGCAAAAGTCAAGCATACTCCTGGATTCAATTGGCGAATAGTGCTGATACTCTGATTGAAGACGGTAAACTTGACCCCGGATCTGTGAACAACTTCAGTAAACGGGCATTTGTCGAAACCTCCAAAGCAGTCCCAGAAGTGCAACAGATGGTGAGTGAAGCCGCCCAAAAAGGCGATCGCATCACTAGGCGAGAAGTGCGTCAACTCAGCGATGAATGGACAGCCATGTCCTCAGATTTATTACCTGAATCAGTCAAAGAAAAGGCAGCAGATAACACCCTTCCCCCACGCTACATTGCCCCTCTGGTGAAGGAAATGGAAAAACTGCCAGAATCGCATCAAAAGTTTATCCAAAAGGAAATAGCTGCCAATCCTGATGTGGATACCCTGAAACAGGTAACTACTGAAGCGCGTAACTTGGCGAAATATCTGAAAGGGGCGGCTCAAGTTCAGGCGCTAACCCAGGAAAATGTTGATATTGAAACAGCTTTAGAAGAAGCGCAAAGAGTCGGCTGTTTGAGCATTGCTGCTGATTTGGTAAATCAAGCATCGCAAATTGAACAAACGATCGCTAAATTGTACATGACTTGGAAACGGATCGGTAATTTAGCAGATCGATTATATGTAGATACTGGCGCAAGTACACCCAACTTGCGATCGCTCCTCACTTGCTTGGAACCTCTGGGTGGTGAAATCATGGAATTGCAACTTAGTGGTGCGACTGAACACACTGTTCGTTTGCAAATTCAGGAGACGAATTAGAGAATAGGCGAACTCATTTGCTATTTCGGCGAACTCATTTGCTATTTCGGCGAACTCATTTGCTATTTCGGCGAACGCATTTGCTATTTCGGCGAACTCATTTGCTATTTCGGCGAACGCATTTGCTGTTTCGGCGAACGCATTTGCTATTTCGGCGAACGCATTTGCTATTTCGGCGAACGCATTTGTTATTTCGGCGAACGCATTTGCTATTTCGGCGATGCCTACGGCTGGCTACGCCTACACAATTGCTGATTGCCTTTATCCTAAAACAATCTTAAGACAAAGACCTCTCCCTGGTTTGACTATGCAAAACCTGTCCCTCTTTAGATCAAAGGGGGAGAAGCTTGAACCTTAGTTCAAAGTAGGGAGAGGTTTGTCGAACTCACGCCTAATTAGCAGGGCAAGATTTAGAGGTGAGCGAGGAGTTATGGGGCGTCGCGGTCGGTACTTGAGCAACCAGAATCTACGTTCCCATTGGCATCCATTACCCACTCTTGGGCTTCTACAATTTGAGTAGGTTCATTGACAGAATTAACTTTCTGTGATTTTTCTTCTGTGTTTCCCTGCGCCTGAACAACGGCTCTTTTCTGAATACCGCCAGCACGATTCTGACTCTGTGGAGAGAGTGTGATCCAATCTGCCAGTACCGCGGGCTACGCCAATGCACCAACAAAAGTTATGAGAATCTCAAATTTTAATTAGCACCGCAAGA
The DNA here is from genome assembly GCF_017115065.1 of Nostoc sp. JL23. NCBI lineage: Bacteria > Bacillati > Cyanobacteriota > Cyanophyceae > Nostocales > Nostocaceae > Nostoc > Nostoc sp. JL23. The sequence continues at coordinate 32,174 of NZ_JABXKN010000154.1, read as the reverse complement.
TGTAGCGACGAGCGAGGAGTTATGAGGCGATGCAGTGGGTACTTGAGCAACCAGAACCACGTTCCCATTGGCATCGATTACCCAGCCTTGGGCTTCTACAATTTGAGTAGGTTCATTGACAGAATTAACCTTCTGTGATTTTTCTTCTGTGTTTCCCTGCGCCTGAACAACTGCTCTTTTCTGAATACCACCAGCACGATTCTGATTCTCTGGAGGGAGCGCGATCCAATCTGCTAGCACTGCATCATCAGCTATCAATGGCTCTGTAGGATCGGCTTGTATTCCTCCACGCCCAGTAGTAACAAATGAACTTTTTCCTATTTCTCCACCAGAACTACAACCAGCAGCAATTTGTTGCGAAGCATCAACCAGATTTACAGGTAGTTCCACTAATCCTTTACTGGGGTCAGCATCTGGCGAGTTGATTTGTACAGTGCCACTTAATGAAGGGTTTTGCTGAGAAAATGCAGTTATGTCACTTGTTGGTATATTATTCGGGTTTATACTTTTTGGATCGAGCCTCTCCACCTTTGCACGGGTGCGTGGCACAAACCCAAAGATATTCTTAGCGGCGATCGCAATTTTACCACCAGAACCAAAGTTGGCGTTGGCGGTAATATCGCTATTTCCGAAAGGAGTGGCGACGAGAAAGCCATTAGGTAGATTGATAGTGATATTACCGCCAGTTTTATCACCTCCGGCATTAGTAGAGATTTGACTGTTGCGACGCATCAGTAATAAGTCCCCCACCTGTACCGCAATGTTACCGCCCTTACCTGACTCACTATTAGATGTGAGTTTTCCTTTATCCAGCAGGATGGAACGAGCGTTTATATTGAGTTCGCCTGCTAGACCGAAATTGGGTACACCCCCTTGATAGTTAACATTTTTTCGAGCTTCACTGCTCACAGTTATTGCCGCGCCATCTTTGATAATCAATCGCCCTGTAGTTAGGGTCACGTTACCGCCATTTCCAGGCCCTTGAGTCCCAGCAAACAAGCTACTGAGCCTAGAACCATTTGCTGAGGTTCCAATTAATTCTACGGACTCAGAGGCGTTCACGATCAAATCTCCTCCATTTCCTGTAGCTGGTATCAATTGGTTAGAAAACCGCCCAAGTATACCCTCAGAACTTGTTGATATTGCTGCCCCTCCCTCAATACGTAACTTTCCAGTATTAATTATTATGTTGCCAGCATTTTGAGCGCCATAAGTTGCACTAAATAATCCACTAGATATTAAATCACTACCATCTGGCAAAGGAGAAATGGGGATGCCTGCGATTAGTTCTACGGAATCTGAAGCGTTGATGGTCAATTGCCCCGCCAATCCCGACCCCAGATTGAACATTACAACTTGCGCTCCATCTTTGACAATCAAATTCCTGGTAGTGATATTTATATCTCCAGAGTTTCCAGTGTCGAGAGTTCCACTAGACAAGAACGCATTTAGTCCAAGTTCTACAGACTCGGAAGCGTTCACTGTCAAATTTCCTCCTGGTTGCGTTCCCAGGCTAAGAGCCAAAATTTGTGAACCGTCAGTTACCAGTACTCGTTGTCCTTGCAGGTGGATATTACCACCACTTTTGCCACTGGTATCTACAGTAGATGGAATATCACTTTGCTGGGTGAGTTTGATGTTCTGAAAATTTTGAACACCTTCATATCCTAATGCCCAACCCTGATTTGTTGAACTCAGACCAACTAAACTATTGCCAGCAACGCTTCCTAACTCAATTCTTCCCCCACTTGCCGTTAAATTTCCACCCTCTAGCGTTATATCACCGCCTATAAGTGCTAGGGTTTTGCCTTGCTGCACCTGTAGACCAACACCTTTTCCGAAGGTATTAATTGCATTGTTGGGACTTGCTTGGGATTGATTGCGGATAGGTCGAGCATTTGTTCCGAATTGTAAACCTATAGGAACACTTTCTGTGAGTAGAGGTGCAGTTTGACCAGATATAGCACTAAAGTTTGTACCATCAGCAAAGTTCAAACTACTCGCCGTACTAGCCACAAATGAACCGCCGATATTTAAAGAAGCATTGGGCCCAAAAACAATGCCGTTAGGATTAATCAAAAATATGTTGGCTGTACCGTTAGCTTTGAGAATGCCATCTATATTAGAAACAGAATTGCCTGTCACCCGACTGATGATGTTCTGAATATTGATTGCATTGTTAAAATGGGCTGTCCTTCCCGCAGAGATAGAAAATTTTTCAAAGCTGTGGAACAAGCTTGTACCACGAACTGCTCCACCATCAATCTGGTCTATAGGCTGACCATCGATGAGCTTTGGTGTAATGATTGAACTTTCAGATCCAAGTGTGGCATCTTTTTGAATTTGAGCTAAGGCAAAACTCTCAGCAAAAGTGAGCACTCTAGCAATTACTAAAGTACTCACTATTCCTAATTTCCAGTGGTAACTGCTTCGATTTTGAGACATGAAAAACTGGCGCTCAAAACATCAGAGTTTATTAAAATACAGCTTTTTGCTAAGTAGTGATGTTAGTAAGTTGATGTTATCTCTGTAACCTAAATACTACACAAAAGCAAAGTTTAGTATTTTTACATTCACTAGAATAAACTCTTTGCAGTCCGAAGATTAAATTATTTAGCAGTTACAGCCTAAAGGGCTGCCAGTTGATGGGCAAGGGATACACAATGATTTTTTCACTAACACAATTTCTGGTATTGAAGGTCTTGCAGTTTCTGCCAATAATGCATTGGGTTGCTGTTCATCAACTGCATCATCAGATTTGAGTTGATTGGGATCGAGATTACACTGCCAATGAATTCTCAAGACTCTATATTCTAATAAGCCGTACTTTTCAAGCACTGAGTGTAAGTCAGCGTTTTCTAGGCTTTCATCCATTTTCTGCTGAATCTCTTCTTGTAACTGCTGTAATATTTGAGGATCTATGACTTGTTGAGAACTCATGAGTGTTTTCGTTCCTGACGGGATGTGTATAATTATTGCTTCAGTTTAGTTAGCAATGATTACGCTCAGTGTCATAAAAGTTCATAACTTTCCTGTGGAATTTTCTTTACAGCTATTTTTTAGTAATACCAATTCAAATTATTTATTGTCGAGTGGGCGTCTCGTCTAGTAACTAAATCGGGCTTCCACTTACCGCCTTCCCCACTAATTCTTAATCCCCGTCGCCGCAATACCCTGAAGAAATTGACGCTGACCGATGAGGAATAATACCATCACTGGAACTGTGGCTATTGTCACTGCCGCCATCATCAAGGGCCAATTATTCGTAAATTGCTCCTGAAACTCAGCCAATGCTAGTTGCACCGTCCTTAATTCTGGTCTTGTCGTAAATATCAGAGGCTTAAACAAATCATTCCACTCACCGATGAAGGTGAACAAAAACAGCGTCACCAGTGCTGGACGGGCTAAAGGTAACATCACCCGCCACAAAATTTGCAGTCGGTTTGCTCCATCTATAGCTGCGGCTTCCTCTAATTCCACGGGAATTGTCTGGAAATACTGACGTAATAAGAAAATCCCAAATCCGCTAACCGCAGTGGGTAAAATCAGCGCCCAGTATGTATTTATCAGGTGTCCCCACTTCAATACCAAAAAGATGGGAATCACCAATAACTGAAAGGGAATCACTAAAGTTGCTAAAACGACTAATAGCAGTGCTTGGCGTCCTCGAAACTTCAATCGTGCTAGGGCGTAACCAGCCAAAGCAGAAGTGACAATCTGAAACGCCGTCACAGCGATCGCTACCAAGGTAGAATTAGCAAACGCCAGCAAAAATTTTCCCTGTTGCCACGCAACGCGGTAATTTGCTAAAGACCAGTTATTTTTGGACAAATTTTCTGGGCTGGCGACCGACGGTGCAAAGGAGGTGAGAAAGACCACAAACAGCGGTATTAGAACGATAAATGCCCCTAGCAGTAAGATTACTAGGCTCAAAAAATCCCCAGATTTCAGATTCCAGTTTGGTTTGAACATAACTTAGACTGCAAAGCATTTATTTCGCTAGTACTAGAGCATTGCCCCCAGCAACAATTAATCTATAAACATAGTCTACTTGTTAAGTTAAATTAAACCACAGTAATTGTTACCCTCAGTTCATAGAGGAAATTCAATCGTAGTGTCAAATAATTCAGGTTTACAGGAGTAAAGATAACCATGCAGCAGTTGACAGACCAATCTAATTCTTTAGATTTCAAGAGCGAAACATACAAAGATGCTTATAGCCGGATTAATGCGATCGTGATTGAAGGGGAACAAGAAGCCCATGAAAATTACATCACATTAGCCGAACTGCTGCCAGAATCTCATGATGAGTTGATTCGCCTCTCCAAGATGGAAAGCCGACACAAGAAAGGATTTGAAGCTTGTGGGCGCAACTTGGAAGTCACCCCAGATTTGCAATTTGCCAAGGAATTTTTCTCTGGACTACACCAGAATTTCCAAACAGCAGCGGCGGAAGGGAAAGTCGTCACTTGTCTGTTGATTCAGTCTTTGATTATCGAATGTTTTGCGATCGCAGCATATAACATTTACATCCCCGTCGCCGACGCCTTTGCCCGCAAAATAACGGAAGGAGTAGTAAAAGATGAGTATAGCCACCTCAACTTTGGAGAAGTTTGGTTGAAAGAACACTTCACAGAATCCAAAGCCGAACTTGAACTTGCAAATCGCCATAACCTACCTATAGTCTGGAGAATGCTCAACCAAGTAGAGGGTGATGCCCACACAATGGCAATGGAAAAAGATGCTTTAGTAGAAGACTTTATGATTCAATACGGTGAAGCATTAAGTAACATAGGCTTCACGACTCGCGACATCATGCGCTTGTCAGCCTACGGACTCATCGCCGCTTAAAAGAGTGCTGAGTAGAGACGCGATTAATCGCGTCTGTACAAGAGTGCTGAGTGCTGAATAGTTCAAATTTATCAGAACTTCAGAACTCAGGACTGCTGAAACACTTAACATAATATTCCACGCCCTCAAAACAGCATAAGCCTAATAATCACTACATGTTTGGTCTAATTGGACATCTGACTAGTTTAGAACACGCTCAATCGGTTGCTAAAGAATTGGGATACCCAGAATATGCCGATCAAGGGCTAGACTTTTGGTGCAGCGCCCCACCGCAAATTGTCGATACCATTATTGTCACCAGTATAACTGGGCAAAAAATTGAAGGACGGTATGTAGAATCTTGCTTTTTGCCGGAGATGCTGGCTAGTAGGCGCATCAAAGCCGCAACACGCAAAGTCCTCAACGCTATGGCTCATGCACAAAAGCACGGCATTAACATTACAGCTTTAGGCGGATTTTCGTCGATTATTTTTGAAAACTTTAAGTTAGACCAGTTTAGCCAAGTCCGCAACATTAAACTAGAGTTTGAACGCTTCACTACAGGAAACACACATACTGCCTACATTATTTGTAAGCAGGTGGAAGAAGCCTCCAAACAATTGGGAATCGATCTGTCAAAAGCGACTGTTGCTATATGTGGGGCAACTGGAGATATTGGTAGTGCAGTTACCCGCTGGTTAGATGCGAAAACAGATGTCAAAGAACTTTTGTTGATCGCCCGCGACCAAGAACGCCTCAAAGAACTGCAAGGCGAACTGGGGCGAGGAAAAATCATGGGTTTGACAGAAGCACTGCCTGAAGCTGACATTGTAGTTTGGGTTGCGAGTATGCCCAGAGGCGTGGAAATTGACCCGACCACTTTGAAACAACCCTGTTTATTGATTGATGGTGGCTATCCTAAAAACTTAGCAACAAAAGTACAGCATCCTGGTGTATTTGTGTTAAATGGTGGGATTGTAGAGCATTCCCTAGATATTGACTGGAAAATTATGAAAATCGTCAATATGGACGTGCCAGCCCGCCAGATGTTTGCTTGTTTTGCCGAATCAATGCTGCTGGAATTTGAGAAGTTATACACGAACTTTTCGTGGGGACGGAATCAGATTACCGTAGACAAAATGGAGCAGATTGGTAAGGTATCAGTGAAACATGGATTTAGACCGCTGCTGGTTTAGTCATTGGTCATTAGTCATTTGTCATTTGCAAAGGACAAAGGACAACTGACAACTGACAAAGGACAAAGGATAGATAACTTATAACTCGTACTTATAACCCCTACGATGGCAACTACCGAGCGTAAACCGCTACTGTTAGATTTTGAAAAGCCCCTAGCAGAACTCGCAACCCGAATCGATCAAATTCGGCAACTTGCAGAAGAAAATGGCGTCGATGTTTCTGGTCAAATTCGTCAACTAGAAGCACGCGCCATGCAACTACGTGAGGAAATTTTCACTAGTCTATCCCCGTCCCAGCGATTACAAGTCGCTCGTCATCCGCGTCGCCCCAGTACTCTCGATTACATTCAGGCAATTAGTGATGAATGGATGGAATTGCATGGCGATCGCTGTGGTGGTGACGATCCGGCTTTAGTTGGTGGTGTTGGTCGTCTGAGTGGGCAACCTGTGGTGATGTTGGGTCATCAAAAAGGACGCGATACTAAAGACAATATTGCCCGTAACTTTGGAATGCCTTATCCTGGCGGCTATCGCAAAGCTATGCGGTTGATGGAACACGCCAACAAGTTTAGTATGCCGATACTAACCTTTATCGATACACCAGGAGCTTGGTCTGGGGTAGAAGCAGAACACCAAGGTCAAGGAGAAGCGATCGCTTACAACTTGCGAGAAATGTTTTGCTTAGATGTGCCAATTATCTGCACAGTTATCGGTGAAGGTGGTTCCGGTGGCGCCCTTGGTATTGGTGTAGGCGATCGCTTACTCATGTTTGAACACTCCGTTTATACCGTCGCCACTCCCGAAGCCTGCGCTGCAATTTTGTGGAAAGATGCTGGTAAGGCTCCCCAAGCCGCCGTGGCGCTAAAAATTATTTCCCATGACTTGAAAAAGTTGGGAATTATTGATCAAATACTGCCTGAACCCACTGGTGGCGCTCATTCTGACCCCTTAAAAGCCGCTACCACTCTCAAGCAGGTGCTGATGGAAAACTTAGACGAGCTCAACCGTTTAACCGCTCCAGAACGCCGCCAAATGCGCTATGAAAAATTCCGCAAAATTGGTGTTTTTACAGAAGTTGCCCACTAACGGCACTGCATAATCATTTATTAGTAAAGCAGAAATGCTATAATTGCCTATGTGCTTAAAGATTTTTAACAATCTAGCCATAGGCATTTGCATGTTTGGCGAATCTACTCAATTTGATTGAGTGGGTTTTGTCTTATGTAAATAATCTAATTTGAATGTACGGCGTGGTTTTCCAGGCAACAAGTTGTTGTCTTCAATCCTAAAACCCACAATATGGGGACTATTGTGCTGCATCATAGCATTTGCTTAATGGAAATCATCAGATTTTTAGATTCCTTTAATCTATCCAAACCGAGAAGTGTGAATAATTGGATGGTAATAGGTTTTGGGAACTGCCAAAAAATTGGGAGACACCATGAGTGTTGAGCAAAAACAACGCGCCCTGATTACTGGGGCAAGTAGTGGAATTGGGAAAGCAACGGCTTTAGCCTTTGCGAAAGCGGGAATAGATGTCGCCTTAGTCAGCCGTTCTTTGGATAAATTGGAGGCGGTAAGAGAAGCCGTAGAGCATACTGGGGTGGAAGCGAAAGCTTATGCTGTAGATTTAGCGCGGATCTCCGAAGTCAAAGAAAAGATCCAAGCGATCGCTCTTGACTTTGGTGATATAAACATTCTGGTAAACAATGCTGGCATCGCCTATACAGGCGCTTTGAGCGAAATCCCCCTAGAGGGCTGGCAGCAGGTAATTGACTTGAATCTCACCAGTGTGTTTCAGTGCATTGTGGGGATTTTACCTTCAATGCGCGATCGAGGCATAGGCACAATTATCAACGTCGCCTCAATTGCCGCCAAGCAACCCTTTGCTGGTTGGGGAGCATACAGCGTCAGTAAAGCTGGTTTGATAGCCCTCTCTCAAACCCTGGCACAAGAAGAACGCACTCACGGCATTCGTGTCACAGCTATCTGTCCTGGCGCAGTCAATACCGAACTTTGGGATACAGAAACAGTCCATGTCAACTTAGACCGTTCCAAGATGTTAACCCCGGAAATTGTGGCTGAGTCAATTCTCTACACAGTTCTGTTACCACAACAGGCAGTTATTGATGAATTGACACTGATGCCCAGTGCTGGCGCACTCTAATTGCGAAGTTAGAAGTTAGAAGTTAGGAGTTAGGAGTTAGGAGTTAGAATTTTTAACTCATAACTCATAACTCATAACTAAATTAAAACCATAACCAAGACTGAATCATGACTATTGCTAGTTCCAACGGTTCCAATTGCTCTCAATCACCTCTGATTCCCGACTTGGCAGAAGCCATAACTCCTAGACCCGATCGCAATACTCATAACGGGCGACAACCGGATGTGTTCCCGCCAAAAGAGGAACAGATGGAGGAAATGAAGGATGCCGTGCGAACACTAATATTGGGCGTTGGCGAAGATCCTGAACGCGAAGGACTCCTGAAAACACCCAAACGAGTAGCCGAGGCAATGCGGTTTCTGACCAGTGGCTACAACCAATCCCTTGAAGAACTCGTTAACGATGCCATCTTTGATGAAGGGCATAGCGAGATGGTACTTGTTAGAGATATTAACTTCTTTAGTCTGTGCGAACACCACATGCTGCCATTTATGGGTAGAGCGCACGTTGCTTATATTCCCAACCAAAAAGTTGTCGGACTGAGTAAGCTGGCCCGGATTGTTGAGATGTATTCCCGTCGCTTACAAGTACAAGAGAGGTTAACTCGTCAAATTGCCGAAGCTATCCAGACCATTCTAGAACCTCAAGGTGTAGCTGTAGTGATGGAAGCTAGCCACATGTGCATGGTAATGCGTGGCGTTCAGAAACCAGGTTCTTGGACTGTCACTAGCGCAATGGTTGGTGTGTTCCAAGAGGAGCATAAAACCCGCGAAGAATTTTTTAACTTGATTCGCCACCAACCAGCATTCTTTTAAGTGCTGAGTTAGGAGTTAAGAGTACATTTACAACTTATCACTCTTAACTTCTAAGTAAATCAATGTTTTTTAGGCTTTGAAATAGAAGCGCTACTTTATCTAAATCTTTATCTCCAGGTGCGCGTTCTACACCGCTAGATAAATCAACGCCGCTAGGACTTACCTGACTTAGGGCTTCGACAATATTATCTGCTGTTAATCCCCCAGCTAAAAACCAAGGGCAATTGGGGCTAAATTGCTCTAGCATTGTCCAATCTAAGGTTTTGCCTGTACCACCAAGTTGTTCAGGATGGTAGGCATCGAGTAGTAAAGTATCTACGTGTTTTGTGTAATCAGCCGCTGTGTCAAGATGCTCAAGACTCTGAATTCTGAGTGCTTTAAGAATTTCAACATTGGGTAAAGCTTGACGTAGTTGGTAGCAAAAATCTGGTAATTCATCTCCGTGTAACTGCACACCAGTCAATCCCGAATCAGCAACTATCTGACTGATTTCAGGGATACTAGCGTTGGCAAAAACCCCAATTGTGTCAATATTTGCGGGGAGTTCTGCCACTGCTGCCCGAATTTGGGATGTAGTCACGTAACGAGGTGAGTTTGGCACACAAATAAATCCTAGTGCCGTTGCGCCTAGAGAGGCGATCGCTATAGACTGCTGTGGTTGAGTAATGCCGCAAATCTTAACGCGCATAAAAAATTTAACAACAAATTTAAAATAATATCAAGAAAGTCTAAACTATCCGAAAAACTTTTGTGCCTTGGTAATTTTATAATCTTGTAGGTCTAGATTTTAGGAGACAAAAGCTTGATTTCATCTATTTTACTAGCAGCAGCTGAAACTGTTCCCGCAACACCTGCGTGGAATCCTACAGTAGGCATTATCATCAGCATTAGTAGCTTAGTAGTTCTTTTGCTAAGTACTAGGATTGAAAAACCCTTAGTTGGCCCCAAGTTCCCCATCCTGCCCGTTAGTATTCCAACATTCGTTGCAGCGATGGCTTTTGGTCATATTATTGGCATTGGTATCGTTTTAGGATTGACTAACATCGGTCGTCTATAATTTTGTGATGACAGAGGTGTTACTTGTAACCCCGCTATCAATGCAAAACTCCTAGAAATGATTTTGGGCAGGGGGAGTAGGAAAGAAATAACTTATGACCCATGCCCAATTCCCAATTCCAGAGTTTTGCTCACAGGCATTAATTGTCTATTCTAGAAATAAGAGCATTTCGTCACTTGTTACTACCAAATTGATGCTCAATATAAATGTGTATACGAATATGCATAGTATCTAGGTATAAAAAGTACTGGCGATATCTAGTTTTAGGGCAGTGTAATGCAAACAAATTGGAGAATTGGGTCATTATTTGGAATTCCCCTGTTTTTAGACCCGTTATGGTTTGTGATTTTGGGGTTGGCAACCCTTAACTTTGGGGTAGCTTATCAGGAATGGGGGCCTGTTATAGCTTGGAGTGCTGGCATAGTTATGGCACTGCTGCTATTTGGTTCGGTGTTGTTACATGAGTTGGGTCATAGCTTAGTAGCCCGATCGCAAGGGATTAGAGTTAATTCAATTACCCTATTTATGTTTGGCGGGATTGCTGCCATTGAAGAAGAATCTAAAACTCCTTTCAAAGCCTTTCAAGTTGCGATCGCTGGTCCTTTAGTGAGTATCATCCTATTTGTCCTGCTCCGTCTGGCGGCTATTGTAATACCTGATACGAATCCTCTCAGTGTCATGGTCGGTGATTTGGCGAGAATTAACTTGGTGGTAGCTCTATTTAATCTGATTCCCGGCTTACCTCTAGATGGAGGGCAAGTGTTAAAAGCAGCACTATGGCAAATAACAGGTAATCGTTTTCAAGCCGTACACTGGGCTGCAAGGGCTGGGCAAATATTGGGTTATAGTGCGATCGCTTTAGGATTTGTTGTAGATTTCGTCACCAGAGAGTTAGTAGTTGGTTTGTGGATTGCGCTGTTAGGTTGGTTTGCTGTCCGCAACGCTAACACCTATGACAACATGACTACATTGCAAGAAAGCCTACTCAAGGTGGTGGCAGCCGATGCGATGACCCGTGACTTTCGTGTAATTGATGCTGACCAGACATTGCGTTCCTTTGCTGATTTATACCTGTTGGAAACCACTCCCTCACAGGTTTATTTTGCTGCATCTGATGGACGTTATCGGGGTCTAGTTTCCATTGACGATTTCCGTTTAACCCAAAGGGGTGAATGGGAAACCCAAACTTTGCACAGCATAGTGCGTCCACTGACAGAAATACCTACTGTTGCAGAATCAACATCGATCGCTGAGGTAATTAACAAGCTAGAAAATGAGCAGTTACCGAGAATTACCGTCCTTTCTCCTGCTGGTGCTGTAGCTGGTGTAATTGACCGGGGAGATATTGTGCGATCGCTAGCACAAAAGTTAAATTTGCAGATCACCGATGCTGAAATTAAGCGCATCAAGGAAGAAGGTAGCTATCCGCCTGGGTTGCAACTGGGAGTAATCGCGAAATCAGCTACAAATTAAACGTCACATCCTCGTCATAGGTTTGCAATAGATACGTCAAAAGCATGTGTGATATTGAATTTGGTATTTGGTTACAAAATGCTTTTTTTGGGTAAAAGGTAGGGTTTCCTACCTTTTTTATTTTTAAAAGCATTGACATCACTGAATACGTGAGCATTGGGCATTGAAACCCAACCAAATCTTACTCATCTTTTCTTTCCTAGTCCCCAGTCCCCAATCCCCAAAAATTAAAACTTCAAGTTTAAAGTGAGTAAAATGGAGGAACGTGATATACTACACCTCTCACTTACCCTGGTTTTATGGCACTGCCAATTGTTGCAATTATCGGACGCCCAAATGTGGGCAAATCCACCCTGGTTAATCGACTCGCCGGGGAACAAACGGCGATTGTCCATGATGAACCGGGAGTGACACGCGATCGCACTTATCTTCCAGCTTTCTGGAATGGTCGTGAATTTTTAGTGGTAGACACTGGTGGTTTAGTTTTTAATGATGATACCGAATTTTTGCCACTGATTCGCCAACAGGCAATGACAGCCCTTGCAGAAGCGTGTGGCGCTATTTTTGTAGTCGATGGTCAAACAGGCCCCACATCGGCAGATTTAGAAATCGCCGAATGGATGCGCCAACAACCCGTACCTGTGCTACTAGCAGTAAATAAATGTGAATCCCCAGAACAAGGCTTAATGCAAGCTGCCGAGTTTTGGGAATTGGGATTGGGCGAACCTTACCCCATCTCCGCGATTCATGGCAGTGGCACAGGAGAGTTACTCGACGAGTTAGTTAATCACATCCCTGCGATTGAAGACATTCCAGACACGAATGAAATCAAAGTAGCAATTGTAGGACGACCGAATGTGGGCAAATCGAGCTTACTCAACTCTTTTGTTGGGGAAGAAAGGGCAATTGTCAGTCCAATTTCTGGCACAACCCGCGATGCTATTGATACCGTCATTGAACGGGAAGGACAAACCTATCGCTTGATTGACACCGCCGGTATTCGCAAAAAGAAACACATCGAATACGGCACAGAATTTTTTAGTATTAACCGTGCTTTCAAAGCGATTCGTCGCGCTGACGTGGTTTTATTAGTAATAGACGCTGTAGATGGAGTCACCGAGCAAGACCAAAAACTAGCTGGGCGGATTATCGAAGAAGGTCGAGCTTGCATCATCGTTGTTAATAAGTGGGATGCTGTCGAAAAAGACTCTTACACAATCTACGACTACGAAAAAACTCTGCAATCACGGTTACATTTTACCGAATGGGCAGAAACAATTTTTGTAAGTGCCTTGTCAGGACAACGAGTAGAAAAGATTTTAGAATTGGTGAAAACGGCGGCTGAATCACACAAACGCCGTGTCAGCACATCAGTAATTAACGAAGTCTTAACAGATGCCGTCAGTTGGCATTCACCGCCAGCATCTCGTGGTGGGCGTCAAGGGAAGATTTATTATGGTACACAAGTAAGTAGCCAACCACCAACGATCGCACTATTTGTCAACGACTCAAAACGCTTCAATGACAACTACCGTCGCTACATTGAACGGCAATTTCGTCAACAGCTAGGATTTAAAGGCACGCCAATTATTTTACTGTGGCGGAGCAAAAAAGTCCGTGATGCCGAAAGTGGTAATGTTAATAGAGCAACTCGCGTCAAAATAAGTTAGGAATAGAGACGCGATGAATCGCGTCTGTACAAGAGAGACTCCTCATTCCTCATTCCTAACTCTAAAATGGATTTATTGCGATCGCTGCCACTTGGACTTTATTTAGAACAACCCCAAACTTGGCTACATAAAATCGATCCGCGAGTCAAGTTCGCCTGGTTGATGAGCTTTTTAACAAGCTATGTTTTAGCCAATAACAATTGGCGGGTGCTGCTGGTGGTAATTTTGATTATTGCCACCTTGATTGCCAGAATTCCTCGACGCGTATGGCAGCAGCAAATGGGTTGGCTATTAATGCTATCGTTTTTTGTGCTAGCGATCGCAGCCATTAGTCCTGATGGGCTGGGTGTAGATTATCAGTCACGTCTGCCAGCTAATGAACAAATATTAACGCAGCCAGCAAACTCTAATAATATTAAAGAGCCAGCCCCTGAGAAAAAAGCATACAGGTACGTGCTATTTCACAAAGGCCCGGTTAAAGTGACTCGCTACTCATTGAGTTTGGCGGTACGCCTGAGTACACTTATCTTTACCGTAATTTACAGCACCAACCTCTATCTACTGACAACCGCACCAGAAGAAATCACATCTGGCATAGAAAGCTTAATGCAACCCTTGCGACGCTTCAAGTTGCCTGTCACAGAAATTGCTTTGACTTTAACCTTGTCCTTGCGCTTCATTCCCTTGGTTTTAGAAGAAGTGCAAAACTTATTTCGCTCCGTGATGACAAGGGCAATTAATTGGAAAAAGCTGGGATTAAAAGGAGCATTCAAGGTTTGGATGACAGTCGCAGAGAGACTTTTGGAAAATCTGCTCTTACGAGCCGATCAAATGGCGAATGCCATGATGGTGCGGGGTTTTACCAGTCCCAATGAGCATCGAGTGCAGTGGCACGACTTACGATTAAAAGGGCGTGACTGGCTGGCGATCGCAATTTTAATCTTATTCTGGGGAATACGACTAGCTATAGGAACTCAGGCGTAATTTTGCACTGAGAAAATGGTAAGAGGTAATACAGCAGAATTCAGGAGTCAGAAGTAAAACATTAAATTGCCGTCTCTACCAAAGACTGATTATTGTAGAGACGGCGATTCATCGCGTCTCTTGCCTTAACCGAAAAGTATTGAGCTATAGGTAACAATATGGTAGGGTAATTTGAGTAGCTACCCAGCCATAAAATTGATCCCCTAGCATTTACTGTAGATTTTAGGTATTAACCAGCGTTGCGCGAACACTAAAAACTAATCTTAAGATTTTTGACCGAGTATCCTTATGAATCTCTGCACAACGCTCAGGCACAAATTCCACCACTGAAAATACTGGATAATCGATAGACCTTTTGCATAAATGATAGTTTTCTTTCCAGTACCCACTCCCTACTCCCCAATTTTGTGCCATTCAGCGACAGTTGTGGCAGTATGGAAAGAAGTTGAAAAATTCGTCGTTGCCGTTGGGAATTTCAAAGGGTGTTTTTCCTTCCCACGTCGAACTTTCAACCAGAGGATCGGGAATATTTTGTGCCTTGTCCCTACAAATTAGTAAATTGAAGTCACCAAAGCAGATGGTGATATTTGTCAAACAGCCTCTACTCTTTGAATCTACGCTTCGCGGCTTCTGTTGTACCATTGCGCTTCACTACCACTAGCTTCATCTGCCCATTAGGAACTAGATCAAGGTCTTCGTAACCGCAGCTTCGCATTTTAACCAAATATTCTGACGAATGTTGGTATTATCGTCTGAATGTTTGGAATTCACTGCGAAAAGATATATATACTTCCACCTTGACTACACCTTGACTCTTAAATGAATCCAGAAAACGCAGAAACTTACATAAACCATCCAACTTGGGGTTTACTCTACAAAATCTGTATGGTTGATGAGAACCAGGATTTGTTCACCACACTTTATGCCCAACGCTTATTTTTTTTGGTGGCAAATGACGTTAAAGGTGTTAAATTCCAGTCTCTAGGACGTACTGAGGCGAGAATGATGTTGGAAAATCGCTTACGTACCCTGCGGCGCAGTGGGCATTCTCAGGAGTACGATCAGCTTCAGAGTGTTTTCCAGCGCACCTTCCAATGAACAGTTCGATTTCCGAACGTATTCTTTCCATTCGTTCCTCACTGCCAACTTCAGTCAAATTGATTGCTGTTAGCAAGCAAGTTTCTGCCCAGGCCATTCGGTCTGCATACAACGCAGGAATTCGTGATTTTGGGGAAAGTCGTATCCAAGAAGCTGCCAGCAAACAAGCCGAGTTGCAAGACTTACCGGATATTACCTGGCACTTTATTGGACATTTGCAAAGCAATAAAGCCAAAAAAGCCATCGAGCATTTCCTTTGGATTCACTCTGTGGATAATTTGAAGCTGGCACAGCGCTTAGACCAATTGGCGCAACAGCTAGGAGTGAGTCCCCAGGTTTGCCTGCAAGTGAAAATTCTCCCCGATCCCAACAAGTCTGGTTGGAGTGTGCCAGAACTTTTGGCTGATTTACCCACACTCAATCAATACAAAAGTTTACAAATTCAAGGTTTGATGACAATTCCGCCATCAGGATTAAATGATTCCGAAATTCTAAATGTGTTTAATCTCAATCGTGAGTTGGCAAAAGAAATCCAGGAGCAAAATTGGTCGCATATTAAAATGCAGCACCTATCTATGGGTATGTCAGGCGACTACGAACTAGCAGTGCAAGCAGGCGCAACGATGGTACGATTAGGAACAATCTTGTTTGGCGATCGCTCTTAGCCGATTAATCATCAGTCTTGCAGGCCAGTATTAATAGAAGCTAAGGATTTGTTGACAAGAATTTTGTCACAGACTGGTGCAATCCGAAACAAAGGATATAGTATTGACAAAAGCAATCGCTAAGAGAAAATGGGGTATAAAGAAGTTTCCTTCGGTTAAACCTTAGGATATAATTTTGACTCATTATTATGTTTAGGCGATGCACAGACCTTTCCAATAAGTGTCAGTTCATCGCCAAAATCCGTAGTATGAGCTACAAATAGCAATACACTTGCTGAAGTATCCACCGATGTAGCGTAGTTTACCGCCTTATGCATCGCTCTTAGCTCAACTAATCCTCAGCCAAGTCAATACAGGCTATTCGCACCAGGAGAGTACACACACAATGAACAACATTTTTTCCAAACTCAGAGACTTTGTGGGTCTAAATGAGCAAGTAGAATACGAGTATTACGAAGAAGAACCAGAAACAGATAATAATTATCAAAATCTGTATCAGCAAGAAAATCCCCAACCAGCGCCACAAGAGAGTCCAGCCGCTCAAAATCGACGCTGGCGGGAACCAGTGCCTACAATGGGAGATGATATGACAGCAGGTTCAAAGCCAATGGGGAATGTGATTGGTATGCCAGGAGCAATTAACGGAATTTCGGAAGTTTTAGTACTCGAACCACGCACCTTTGAAGAAATGCCCCAGGCAATTCAAGCGTTGCGCGAACGCAAGTCAGTGGTATTAAATCTGACAATCATGGACCCAGATCAAGCTCAACGAGCAGTAGATTTTGTTGCAGGTGGTACTTACGCATTAGATGGACATCAAGAGCGCATCGGAGAAAGCATCTTTTTGTTTACACCAAGTTGCGTCCAAGTTAGTACCCAAGGTGGCGTTCTTCATGAAGTACCACAACCACCAGTACGTCCCTCCCGTCCTACAGGTACTCCAAATCAAACCTGGGGCAACGAAACTAACCGGATGGCACAATAAAGTTAAATTAGTATTTAGTCCTTTGTCCTTTGTCATTTGTCCTGGGTTTTGCTCATGGTGACAAATGACAAACGACTAATGACTAATGACCAATGACTAATGACTAATGACTATAAAATTTGGCCTAATTGGTGGCGGGGTAATGGGAGAAGCGCTCTTATCCAGCCTTATCGCGCGTGGAATTTATCAATCATCAGAAGTCATAGTTAGCGAACCGCTATCTTCACGCCTAGATTTTTTAAAACAGCAATACGCTGTTGCTGTGACGACAGATAATAGCCAGGTTTTCACCGAAGCAAAAGAAGTTCTATTTTTGGCAGTGAAACCGCAGGTGTTTAGTGCGATCGCTCAAGAATTAGCAGATATTGATATTCTTAATAGAGAACATACACCTCTAATCATTTCTATTTTGGCAGGTGTGCCCTTAAGTCAGCTAGAAGCTGCATTTGTGCAATTGCCAGTGATTAGAGCAATGCCCAACACCCCAGCAACGGTGGGAGCAGGAGTTACCGCGATTTGTTTAGGTGCATATACCAATGCCAAGCATTACCAAATAGCACAGCAAGTTTTTTCTGCTGTGGGTGAAGTTGTAGAAGTGTCAGAAGCGCTGATGGATGCAGTTACAGGGCTATCTGGGAGTGGCCCCGCTTACGTGGCACTGTTAGTAGAAGCACTTGCAGATGGTGGAGTCGCCGCAGGTTTACCTAGAGCGATTGCCAATCAACTAGCCTTGCAAACCGTACTGGGAACAGCAAAACTGTTACATGAAACCAAAATGCACCCAGCAGAACTCAAAGATCGCGTTACCAGTCCCGGTGGTACAACCATTGCGGGGATTGCCAAGCTAGAACAGGCAGGATTTCGTTCCGCTTTAATTGAAGCAGTCAAAGCTGCCACAGAGCGATCGCAAGAGCTGGGAAAATAATAAAGAGTCCTTTGTCATTTGTCCTTTATCCTTTGTGAAAAACTTATGACTAATGACCAATGACTAATAACGAAGTTGACAAAAGACTCGTTAGTATAGTAAACAATCTGGTTGCAAATGTGATTGAGTGAATTATCCTGCACCGTCTCCAGAACTTGACTTAGGGTTTATATTCCCCTTTGATCTGGATCAGTTTCAAAAAGAAGCGATCGCGTCCCTGAACGCTGGACGCTCCGTAGTCGTATGTGCCCCCACAGGTTCGGGCAAAACATTAGTTGGGGAATACGCCATTTATCGCGCCCTAGCGCGAGGAAAACGTGTATTTTACACTACTCCCCTGAAGGCGCTGTCGAATCAAAAATTACGTGACTTTCGAGAAAAATTCGGGTTTGATCGAGTCGGGCTATTAACTGGAGATGCTTCCATTCACAGGGATGCACCGATTTTGGTGATGACCACAGAAATTTTCCGAAATATGCTCTATGGTACACCCATTGGGCAAATCGGCATCTCATTAGTAGACGTTGAAGCGGTGATACTTGATGAATGCCACTACATGAACGATCGCCAGCGCGGTACTGTTTGGGAAGAATCAATCATCTATTGTCCCCGTGAAGTGCAACTGGCAGCCCTCTCAGCAACGGTTGCCAATAGCGATCAACTCACCGATTGGCTAAATCGCGTTCACGGGCCAACAGACCTGATTTACTCTGATTTTCGCCCAGTTCCCTTAGAATTTCACTTTTGCAATCCCAAAGGGTTATTTCCCCTGCTAAATGATAGCAAAACCAAAATTAACCCCCGACTTCAGAAGAAGAAGGGAAAAGGGGGAGAAAGGGACAGAGGGAGAAATGGCAGACCGGAGGCTCCCGGTATAATTTATACCCTCAGCCAGTTAGAGCAACGGGATATGCTACCAGCGATTTACTTCATCTTCAGCCGCCGGGGATGTGATAAAGCGGTGGCGGAAGTGGGAGATTTATGGCTGGTAAATAGTGAAGAGTCCCAAATTTTACGCGAACAGATTGATGACTTTTTAGCTCGCAATCCCGAAGCAGGGCGTTCGGGACAAATTGCCCCTCTATACCGGGGAATTGCTGCCCACCATGCGGGAATTTTACCTGCTTGGAAAGCACTGGTAGAAGAACTATTTCAGCAAGGGCTGATTAAAGTAGTATTTGCCACCGAGACATTAGCAGCGGGAATTAATATGCCCGCCCGGACAACGGTAATTTCTACCCTTTCTAAACGGACTGACACCGGACACCGCCTATTGAACGCTTCCGAATTCTTGCAAATGGCGGGACGAGCAGGCCGCCGGGGGATGGATAAACAAGGTCATGTGGTGACAGTCCAAACTCCCTTTGAAGGAGCCAAAGAAGCGGCGTATTTGGGAACATCCAAGCCAGACCCTCTAGTAAGCCAGTTTACGCCCAGTTATGGCATGGTACTCAACTTGCTGCAAACCCATACCCTAGAGCAAACCAGGGAACTGATAGAGCGCAGTTTTGGGCAGTACATGGCGACTTTGCATTTACGGCCAGAATACGATGAGATTGCCGAATTGCAAACCCAATTAGCTCAACTTCATGAGCAAATCGCCGCAGTTAATGAAAATGAACTGGCTGTTTATGAAAAATTGCGGCAACGCCTGAAGGTGGAACGCCAGATATTGAAAACCTTGCAAGAGCAAGCACAGGAAAACCGCCAAGAGGAATTGGTGATGATGTTGGGCTTTGCAGTATCAGGAACTCTGTTGAGTCTCAAGGGGAAAAATATCACAGTGTCTTCCCCGGTAACGGCAGTTTTAGTAGGAAAATCGCCTGGTTCTGGTCAAGCTCCTTACTTGGTATGCTTGGGGCACGATAACCGCTGGTATGTGGCAACTACAGGGGATGTAGTCGATTTGTATGCCGAACTACCGCGAATAGAGGTGCCGCCTAATGTACTACCACCGCCAGAAATGCCTTTGAAGCCAGGACAATCGCGCCGTGGTAACGAAGAAAGTTTTGCGATCGCTGTGTGTATTCCTAATCCGATAGAATCTTTGCATCTAGCACCAGAAGTAGCAGAACAACTCAGTCACGTTACCGCCATCCAAGAGCAATTAGAAGCTCATCCCCTACATCAATCAGGCAATGCCGCAACGCTTTTCAAGCGTCGGGCCCGCTATGTCGAATTAGAAGCCGAACTCGAACAGTTGCAAGGGCAAGTAGAGCAACAGTCACAACGTCATTGGGAAGAATTTCTCAATTTAATCGCCATTCTGCAACATTTTGACGCTTTGGATAACTTAGTCCCCACACAATTAGGGCGAATCGCTGCCGCCATTCGAGGGGAAAATGAATTGTGGCTGGGTTTAGTATTCGCTAGTGGTGAATTGGACAACTTAGACCCGCATCATTTAGCAGCAGCAGCAGCGGCTTTAGTGATGGAAACCCCCCGTCCAGATAGCAAGGTTAACTTTGACCTTAGTAATGAAGTGGCAGAAGCCTTGAAAAAATTGCGGGGAATTCGCCACCAAATGTTCCAACGACAACGGCGGTATAACGTAGCGCTGCCTATATGGTTGGAATTTGAGTTAATTGCCATAGTCGAACAATGGGCGCTGGGAATGGAGTGGATTGAACTCTGCGAGAACACTACCTTGGATGAAGGCGATGTGGTGAGAATTTTACGCCGAACTTTGGATTTATTGTCGCAGATACCCCACATTCCCCATTTGCCAGACTCTTTCTTGCGTAATGCCTATCGGGCGATGCAGTTGATTGATAGATTCCCTGTGAATGAGGTGGTTGAATAAATAGGACGTGGCAATTTCTGTGCGTCTTTTTCTCTCAGCACTTACACAAAAAAAGGCGCTGTAGAGGCAATTCATGAATTGCCCCTACAAATCGCCCTAACAATCAATTTGCATGTGGCCAAATAATAGTAATGGTACGTAGTTAAAAATGCTTCTTTGGTTTCGTATATCTTTTATACGTGATTAATCACGTGTATCTAACAAAAGTTATAGTCGCTATCAGCGCTATTCAATCTTAGTACACCAAGTTTCCAGTACCCTGCAACTGACGCAAAGAATTTATACATAATGGACAGTCGCAACCAAATACCCTAATTGCAGCATCGCTTTCCTCTTCAGTAAAGTTCAACATCGCAATATTCTTATCTGATACTGATGTGACAATTGTTGAGGAACTTTTAGAGGTATATGGACGTTTTCTCTCTGAATCTCGAATGCACACAAAATCTTGCCCACCATGTGGGTTAGTGATACAGGTACGACCGTCTTGTGTGTGTAGTAATCGCTGTGTAATGCTACCACTAGCATGGGCAGGATGAAATGCCACCAGCGTAGACATCATCGACACAAAAATTGAGGAAGTGGAAAGCAAATTCAGGAGAATTTTTTTGTTCATAGATTTCCTTGAAAAAATTGTCTACTAGATTAGGGTATTCGATTAACTTTCAAACTTCAAGTAAATTTTCCCTGAGAATAGCTAGATAGACACTTGTTACCCAAGAAAGTTCCATCTCTACACCAGTTGGATTGTAAATTATTTACTACATCATAATTCAGCAATCAAAAAGACTTGATGTCTAGCTTTGAGACGCAAGTTATGTAATTGAGCAAACTTAAATCCGCTGTATATTCCCAAGATAGTGATTGTTGGCTTGATGCAAGTATAAGAGCTTAACTAAATTAAAGCTCGTAATTAGCGGCTGTAACCCTCTAAGTTTTTATACAGAGCGATAAATCGCTTACTACGAACAAAAGTTACATCTGAGATTATTCTATACAATTCAGAACCATTAGCGCTATCTTTAGAAGATTATAAATCTTAATTTTAACCAAAAGATAACACATGTATTTAGCAATAATTTTGAGATAGATTCTCGTTCTTAAAATATCAACTTGTAAAAATTTATTTTTTTGATTACATTTGGGAAAAGGCTAATATATCAAGTAATTTACTAGGATGCATAGAAAAAATGAAGCGGAAAGTACATTCAGAATCTTCAGATTGTTGCAGCAGTGAACATGACCATCACGAGAATCATAACCATGTTCATAATCACAATCATGATGAGAATCATAACCATGACCACAATCACGAACACGGTGGAGAATTCAATCTGAAAAATGAGATATTGCCTTTGGTAGCAATTTTAAGTTTATATGCGCCTGGTGTAATTTTTGAAAATCAATTACACAATACATTCTACTCAATAGGTGAATATCTGCTTTTTATTCCTGCTTATTTATTAAGTGGATGGAGTGTTTTAAAAACTGCTGGGCGCAATATAGTCAGAGGTAGAGTATTTGATGAAACGTTTTTGATGACAGTAGCAACATTAGGAGCGATCGCAATTCATAAATTACCCGAAGCTGTCGGAGTCATGTTATTTTATAAAATTGGAGAATTGTTCCAAGATATTGCCATCAGTCGCTCCCGTAATTCGATCAAATCATTATTGGAAATCCGCCCGGACTATGCAAATATCCAAATAGAGGGAGAACTCAAGAAAGTATCGCCAGAAACAGTAAATATTGGCGATATTATCGTTGTCAAGCCTGGAGAAAAGATTCCCTTGGATGGCGAAATTATAGATGGGAATTCGCAAGTTGATACATCTGCATTAACTGGAGAGTCTGTACCGCGAACGGTAAAAATCGGAGAAGCAGTTTTCGCTGGGACGATCAATAAAATAGGTGCGCTCGTCATTAAAGTCACAAAACTATTTGATGAATCTTCCATTGCCAAGATTTTAGACTTGGTGCAAAATGCCAAAAGCAAAAAAGCAGCAACAGAAAAGTTTATTACTAAATTTGCCCGATATTATACACCAATCGTAGTTTTTACATCTCTAGGAGTTGCAATATTGCCTCCTTTATTCATTTCGGGTGCAACTTCTTCTGAATGGGTTTATCGCGCTCTAATTTTACTAGTTATCTCCTGTCCCTGTGGACTCGTTATTAGTATTCCATTAGGTTACTTTGGAGGTGTGGGAGGTGCAGCTAAACGTGGTATTTTGGTTAAAGGCTCTACTTTTTTAGATACTTTAAATGCAGTAAATACAGTTGTTTTTGATAAAACTGGAACGTTAACGAAAGGGGTATTCAAAGTAGTAGAAATAGTCCCCTTAAATGGCTGGGATCAACAAGAACTGCTGTTATTAGCTGCCAAAGTAGAATCGCACTCAAATCATCCCATCGCTCAATCTATCTGCAAGGCTTATGGTAGGAAAATCGATGAATTTGAGATCAGAGATTATGAAGAAATAGCAGGCTATGGAATTCGAGCCAAGATTGAAAATAGGGTAGTAATAGCAGGAAGCGATCGCCTATTACATAGAGAGAAGATTTCTCACAATAATTGCCAGTTAGAGGGAACAGTTATTCACCTAGCAGTGGATAATATTTACGCTGGATATATTGTGATTGCTGATGAACTGAAAGAAGATGCAAGACTTGCTATTCAAGCACTCAAACGAATGGGTGTAGAGAGAACAGTAATGTTGACAGGAGATAATCACGCGATCGCTTCCCGCATTGCTCAACAGCTTGGCATAGATACCTACGAAGCAGAGTTATTACCTGAAGAAAAAGTTAATGCCATTGAGAAGTTACTCAGCACCGCCGGCAAGCATGGTAAAGTTGCCTTTGTTGGGGATGGGATTAATGATGCCCCAGTGATTGCTAGAGCAGATGTTGGTATGGCAATGGGTGGATTAGGCTCAGATGCAGCGATCGAAACTGCCGATATTGTAATTGTGACAGATGCTCCATCCAAAGTTGCAGAAGCAATCCAAATCGCCAGAAAAACTCGCAAAATTGTTTGGCAAAATATTGGGTTTGCGTTAGCAATTAAAGGTGTATTTATTGGATTGGGTATTTTCGGGATAGCGACAATGTGGGAAGCTGTATTTGCTGACGTTGGAGTAGCAATGCTGGCAATTTTAAATGCAACTAGAGCGATGAAATAAAATTTTGGGAAAATTGGGAATCTATAATTGGGAAATTGTAGTAGTTAAACTATGAGCGCTTCTCACTCATATTCTACTAACCAATAGTAAAACCGATGAATTCATCAATCAAAGTTATTACTACAGCTACTTTAGCTTTACTGCTAAACTATTCAGCCAACCCAGCCTTTGCAATACCGCAGAAAATCAATCATCCAGTTACTATTGCTAAATCACAAACCTCAAAAGACACCTTGATTGTTCCTGGGGAAAGAGTTGGGCCGATAACACGCACAACCACCAAGCAGAATTTAGTCAAACTGTTTGGTGCATCCCATCTCGTTGATAAAACCATTTCTGGTCCTGAAGGAATAGGTAGTTTTGCAGCTACTCAGTTAAATCTAAATCAGGGACGCTCTCTACTAGTGGTTTGGAGTGATAATACTCGTACCAAACCTCTAGATGTGCGTAACCTGGGTTCAGCTTGGAAAACCCGCGAAGGCATTGGTGTTGGAACCCCATTAAGCGAATTACGTAAGAAGTTAGGTAACTTTAAACTCTATGGATTGGAGTGGGATTACGGCGGTACTATCTTGTTGGATAGTAGTAAATTATCCCGTTATCAAGGCAAACTCATTTTACGAGTAAACGCTGCTCCCAATGCTTATGAGAAGTTTCCCAATGACTACCAATCAGTATCTGGGGATGCTACTTTTTCTTCCAGCAATCCCCACTGGAAACCTTTGGGGATTAGGCTTGCAGAAATTATCGTTGTATTGAATCCAAGTGAGTAGTGGGATGTTAAACATCAGTTTGCTTGCTAGGGCTTAGAGTAACTATGAAGACAACGTTCTCATACTGAGTCTTTGAGGCTGGTAAAGCAGTCAAGTTTCAATTAGAACAGCAACTTCTTGATGGAGAGATAAAACTGACACATCTTAAGCGATGATCTGGATAAAATTTAGTCTGGATTGCAATCATGAGACTTATGTAAATATACAGTTATTTCGTGCATAGAAATCAGGATTTACTCACCTAGAAACAAGGAAAATAGAGATATTCAGTTAATTGGTGTTTGTTTATACTATTTCAATTTTTTGTAATCGTTATACTCATAACTTAGGTTCTACCTGGGAATTAGGAAGTGGCTTTGCCACTTCTTTTTATTTATCTACTAGTCCAGTAAAAAATCGATTAAAAGTTAAAAGTAATTTTGTTGAACTTTTAACCTTTATTAATTGTTATACTATTTCACAAAATATCTGCTAAACATTCATTGATAGAGGCGTACATCTATACTATACGCCCCTATAAGCACTTCATTTCTTGCAAAGATTGTTGACAATAGTTATGATACCGTGTGCGTTTAATTGGCCAAGCAGTCTGACGGAATTTTGGTCATATAGGCATGATATTAGTCATTACTCATTGTATCTTGCCATCTTTCACGCCTGGGCTTGCTCTCCACATCGCGCGATCGCATTTCTTGCCAAGTCCCCCACATTAGGGATTGCTGTTTTTCAACATGGTTAATAAACTGCATAATTGAGTGATCTGCTTTGATGGGAGTTTTCAAATCAAACTGAATTGTTTGAAGAATCTTGATGTCACCCATGAGAAAGTACTTAGCTGTAATCTTAGTCAGCCATAGTACAACTCGATTGCATAACCAACCAAAAATTCCTTTACGTTTTTTAGTCATCAACAGAACTTGACCTTCAGTTTTTCCCCCTTCATGGAGGCGAACTGCAACCATCATGTGGATATGAAAGAAATCAGGCCCAATTGTCACAATGCCAATGCTACCGTACCAATAGCAAATACTGTAAGTTATGACATTTTTGTAGAAAAGACGGATGAGCTTAATCAACAAGAAATTGTCTTGAATGGGTGTAGTATTACTGAAAATAATCGCATTCTCGTTCAGTTCGTGTCTTTCAAAAATAATTTCTAGTGGCAATTTGTGAACTGTATTGAGGTGTTGAGCATCAATTGCATTAATCATCACCACATTGGGGTGACAGTTCAGCAAGAAGTGGGAATGGATGGCGACATCACACTCTTTTTGCTCTAACTCTGGAACAAAAGGTAGAGGTTGTTGCGGTATTTCTCCAGTCCAAACCCAAATCATCCCATATTTTTCAGCAGTAGGCCAAGTTTGTAATTTTAGGGAAGGTGGTATATCTAAACATGGGATATCAATACACATCCCCTCAGCATCAAACTTCCAGTGGTGGAAAAAACAACGTAGTGCATTACCCTCAACTTTGCCTTCAGCAAGGTGAGCGCCCATGTGTGGACAGTAGGCATCTAAGGTAACTACTCTTTTATCTTTCCCACGGTAAATTACTAATTCTCTACCCAAAATCGTGACAGGTTTTACTTCACCCACCCGCAGATTTTGAGAAGGTATTACCCAATACCATCCCTCAATAAAACGCTCTGGATTATTGAAAATTTTAGGTTTACGGATTGAGCTAGAAGTCTGCGAGTTGAGATTCATTTTTATGGTTTCACTTGAAGTGAAGCAGTTGATCTAGAAGTAACATGGGAACTCCAAAAAAAAAGTTACTTTCAGTACTATGAGAAACAGCTACCCAATAAATGAATAAAAATCATTAGGTAAAATCTTGAATAAATATTAGTAAAAATGTCAAAATTATGCCAATTTAATATCAGCTAAATTCTAACTATCCATTTATAATAGATGATTGAAAATTTACAACTTAGTAAAATCTCTAGTTAGATAAAAAGTTCCAATACTGATGCTAAGATTTGCCTAAACTCTCAAACCCCTTGGATTTAGCAAAATATGTAATAATAATTACAAAACTTGGGAAAATCTACCATGCTAACTCAAGATAAAAAACTACTTTTAATTGGTCAGGTAACAGATTTAACTGGAATACCCATTAGGACAATTCGTTATTACGAGAGTTTAGGTTTAATCAATTCATTAAGACGAACAGAAGGAGGCTTTCGCCAGTTTTCATTGGATGTGCTAACTCGTCTAGCATTCATTAAAAGGGCACAAAATCTTGGTCTTAGCCTAGAAGAGATTGGTAATATTCTTCAGGTTTATGACCAAGGGCAAACTCCTTGTGGTGAAATCAAAGAAAAACTTGAAGAGAAGGTCTTGCAGATCGATCGCCAAATCGATCAACTGTTAACTTTACGCTCTGAAATCAAGGGATTACTTTCAGGCTGGAAGAATATCAGCGACCATCATGAGAAGACAATTTGTCCGATTATTCAAAACACCTCTCAGGACTGACACTAATCAGGAATCAGGACTTTTATAGAGAAGAAACCACCACAACTCTAGTCCAATTAAGGCTAAACCTGCGATCGCAACACCGACTTTCAAGCCCAAAGGTTGCTCAATGCGTTGAAATTGGCTAGTTTGCTCTGATGAATGGGCTGGCATTTCTGCGAATGTTACACCTGATGTTCCAGTGAGCAGCACTAAAGCTATCAGGCTTCCCCAAAGCGTTTTTTTGAACATTTGCTAAATTACCCTGCAATTATGAGCTAATTTTTGGTTGAAAGTTACGCAATCTCAGGGCATTGCTAACAACAGAGAGCGAAGAAAGAGCCATCGCAGCGCCGGCAATAATTGGATTAAGTAACCAACCAAAGATAGGAAACAAAATTCCTGCCGCAATAGGAATACCAATGACGTTGTAAATAAAGGCAAAGAAGAGATTTTGCCTGATATTGTTGATGGTAGCGCGACTAAGTTGAATAGCCGTGACAATTCCTTGCAAATCTCCAGAAATTAGGGTGATATCGCTAGCTGCGATCGCTACATCTGTTCCCGTACCAATAGCAATTCCCACATCAGCCTGTGCTAACGCTGGCGCATCATTAATGCCATCACCTACCATTGCGACAATTTTAGATTTTGGGTTTTGGATTTTGGATTTGGGAAATTTCTCTATCTCCCCTTGCAATGATTGAATAATCGCTGCCTTCTGATCTGGACGGACTTCGGCAAAGATTCGCTGGATGCCAACTTGTCTTGCGATCGCATCAGCAGTTTTACGATTATCTCCAGTAAGCATTACTACTTCTAAACCTAACTTCTGTAACGCTTTCACCACTGCTGCTGACGAAGGTTTTAGGGCATCAGCAATACCCATTATTCCTTGTAGTTCGCCATCTACAGCAATCAAAATAACTGTTTTACCAGCCGCTTCCCATACATCTTTATATTGCTGGAGAGTTATGGTGTTAATTCCCAGTTCTGTTAACCAGCGTTGTGTACCAATTTGCACAAGCTGATTTGCAACAACTGCTTGGACACCACTACCTGCATTAGCTACGAAGTTCTTTGCATCTATTAAACTCACTTCTTGAGACTGGGTGTATTTTACAACCGCTTCAGCTAAAGGATGCTCAGAATTACGTTCTACCGTTGCTGCTAATTGTAAAAGTTGGAGTTCATTACCATTAGCTGTGCCGTTGATAGTTACAAAGTCTGTAACTGTCGGTTTCCCTTGAGTCAAAGTGCCAGTTTTATCTAAAACGATGGTTTGAATTTTGTGTGCTAGTTCTAAGCTGTCAGCACCCTTAATTAAAATGCCATTTTCTGCACCTTTGCCCGTCCCCACCATTACAGAAGTGGGAGTAGCTAAACCCAAAGCACAAGGACAGGCGATAATTAGTACACCCACCGTTGTCATTGTGGCTAGGGTGAGGTTGCCAGTGAAATTAAACCAAATGACGAAAGTGGCGATCGCAACGGCAATCACAGCTGGTACAAACCATCCTGTAACTCGATCTGCCAAGCGCTGAATTGGTGCTTTAGAACCTTGCGCTTGTTGCACCAATTTAACTATTTGAGCCAAAAACGTATCATTTCCAACTCGTGTCACCCGAAACTGAAATGCACCCGCACCGTTAATCGTCGCCCCAATTACCTCATCTCCTGGCTGCTTTTTGACTGGCAAACTTTCACCCGTCACCATCGCTTCATCTACCGTCGAAGCGCCTGCAATCACTTCGCCATCTACCGGAATCTTTTCACCAGGACGCACCAAAATCACATCGTTGATTCTGACTTCGGCGATGGGAACATCAATTTCTCTACCATCACGGATAACTCTGGCATCTCTAGCTTGCAGTCCGATGAGTTTGCGGATGGCTTCAGAAGTTTGCCCCCTAGCGCGATTTTCCAACAACCGCCCCAGCAAAATTAAGGTAATGACAATGGCGGCAACTTCGTAATAAATATGAGGAATCAAACCTTGAGCAATAAAAAATTTCGGGAAAATGGTGACAAACAAAGAATATAGATAGGCTGCACTTGTACCCAAAGCAATCAGCGTGTCCATCGTCGCCGTATGGCGCTTGAGGGATTTCCAGCCATTCCGGTAAAAAGATCCACCACACCAGAAAACAACAGGTGTTGTCAGCACTAACTGCACCCAAGAATTTTGCAGGAAGTTTGGAATTAAAGGTAAGTTCAGCCCAGTCATCATGGGCAACGACCCCAAAAGTAGGAAAATGCTGATTACACCTCCCACCACTACCTTGAGAGAGAGTTGGTGTTGTAATGCTCGCCTACTTGCTTTTTCAGCATCATCTTCTTCAGAGAGCAATTCTTCCTGGAGTGAGTCAGAAGAGTATCCCGCAGATGCGATCGCAGCTTGGATTTTCTCTAAATTCGCTAGAGAGCGATCGTATTTGATGGTAGCTTGCTCTGCCCCAAAGTTAACGTTACAGTCAATTACCCCAGAAACAGAGCGAATTGCCTTTTCGATGTTGTTGGCGCAAGCGGCACAACTCATGCCTCGAAGTTTGAGTGTGAGAGTATCCATAACTAGATGAACCCCTGTGATTAGTGTGAGAGGAGCGTGAAGAAGGCAGGAGGCTCTAGAGCATTATTCCTTCTCCCTCCTGCCTGTCGTTGCTAAAAATTAAGCAACTGGATAACCCGCAGCAGCCAACGCTTCCTTAATTGCTGTTTCTGATGCTTGAGTTTCTACACTGACAAGCTTGGTTGTTGGATCAGCCTGAACCCTAGCATTGGCATCGACTGCCTGAAGTGTTTTGGTGATGGTGCTTGCACAAGCAGAACAAGCCATGTTGGGAACTGTGAGTTGGAGAGTCATAGATTTACGGGATAAAATGAACAACTTAGCCAGATTGAGCTGGATGACTGAGACGTATCCCTCACACATCAGAAATAACTGGAAAGAGAGTCGCCTTGAATTTATCCTAGACTCTCTAGCCGGCTGGAGAGTCTAGAGATTTTTAAAAGTTTTTCGTTAAACTTCAAATTTCTTTACAACTTTGGTTTGGGGCAGGGCTGTTTCATTCCCTAAATGGCTTGAAAAATCAAGGGTTCTAGCGATTAAAGATTGATTATTTTCTTACCAACGTGCCGATAAAATGAAGAATTTTACTGTTGTTTAAGTGCTTAAAAGTTCATCTCATCGTCACCCTCACCTTTGAAAGGGGAGGGTTAGGATGGGGTAAAACCTTGGTTAATCAGCTATTTTAGACTTGTGTGTACACCGTAGCCTTAATCAGGGAAGGTTGAGAGGGGTCAAAATAATGTGCAGCTTCACAGAGAATTGGTATTAGTTGTTGACAGTTGAGAAATCTCACTGGAGTTGCTTGAATTTATTATTTGCCGATAGCAATAACTCTTGAGCTTTTAAATAAACAGTTGTACCTTTTTCTACCTTTTCTAATTGGTTAATAATCCCGTGTAACTGACTAATTATACGATTGCGATCTAAATTTTTGGGGTCAGTGGGAATTGAAGCCATTAAGCTTTCTATTTCTCGTTGTGCCATGAAGAAAGCCTGTACAGAATCTGCCTCAGCTTGTCGTCTTACTTTGACTTGACCCAAATTACTCTCATAAGTTGCTAATAACTTTTGTGCTTCTGCATAACCTACCAAATCTTCAGAAGAAATCTGTTTTAACCGATTAATCGCTTCTGACCATAAATTTTCTATTTGTTCCCATTCGGTAACTGTGTGTGGTGGATTTTGACCAGCTTTAGCAGCTTGCCAAGAAAATTGCTGTGCTGCGGTAATTAAAGCACTGACGCGTTCATTTCCCGCTGCTAATCCCACAACTTCTTTAAAATCACGCTTGTAGGCATCTAGTTGATTTTGAGCAGTTCTTCCGGCTAAGGTTTGTCCGGGAATTTCTTCTAACTTATCCAGTGCTGAACGCCAATCTGCGATCGCCGACTTTTTATCGGTTACTGTTGTAGCAATTTGATACTGCTGTTTTGCATTCAATAATGCCTGGCTATTATCAGTGAGCAAGGTTTGAGCATTTTTTTCCTGAAAAACCTTGGCTTCTAGTTGCCCTACTTGACGACGCGCTGCATTCAGACCGTAAATGCTGAACCGCCAGTCGTACCACCAATATTTGTATTCCGGCCAATCGTTAACCAACCCAACTGGCAAGTTATCCAAATGTGTTTTTGTCTGTTGCAGTTGTTGTTCACCCAACGCCAAATCTGCCGCACTAGTGGGTTTTTCAATCAAGTATTCAGCTTGCTCAATTGATGCCAACGCCTGTCGATAATGCTGTTCCATGCTCATGTAACTGGGTAGCAATAAAAAAGGCGCATTTTGCACCACAGTCCGGCGAATTATTGGGTAAGGTAGATTCGCCAGCCAAATCACACCTGCGGGAATACCGATAAGTATTGCTATCCATATCAACTTAGTACCTATACCTCTGTTGGCTTTGCTAGGTCTTTTTTGATGGGATATACTGCTAACCTGCCCCTGTGCTGCTATTTCCTGTTCTAATTCAGCTAGAGTTTTTGGTTGTGATGGTTTTGCTGGTTGCTTCAGTCCTGTAGGTTGTTGGCTGATTACAGATGGATTTATCCCAGAAACATTTTGAGAGTTATTACGGGAAAATTTTTTAGTAATTTTGTGTAAAAAGGTCATAAATAGATTCAGTGCTTAGTTTAGTATTCCACAACTAAGCTCGAAATAAAAACAATACGTGGCTTTTTACAAAAGCTCCAAGGGTGCGATCGCTATTTTGTAGTATTTTTGTACCATAAAAAAGGGGTATCCACAGGTCATATTGATGTGCAGGTTAAGGCAGAAATGGTAGACGTTGTGGCGCGATTGAGTCCGGTGTTGACGTTTAGGCGTAGCTGCTAAATAAAAAGCCCCTGGTCAACGCCAGGGGTATCCATCTTTATTCCCTCATTTAGAATGGCATCTGTGAAGCTATTGTAAAACCGTACTAATGCGATAAACGCATATTATTGATGATTATTTTGCAATCAGCTAGATAGGGGACTTCCAAAGAATAAATTATTCCAAGAAAAACAAGAAATATGTTTTCTCAAG
>NZ_JABXKN010000120.1:0-21163 GCF_017115065.1 Nostoc sp. JL23 | reverse complement strand
TCACTGGTGGATTAAAATCGGGGCTTAATCGTAAGTGATTTACCGAACATGATATAATCTCATGTTCGTTTGATTACTGACATTATTTTTCAAGTACATGAGGGACAAAATGCAGGATTCATGAATCACACACAAAAAGTTTGTACTGACTGCCCTCTGCTCCCCTGCTCCCCTGCTCCCCTGCCTCCTGCCCCCTGGCTCCATAGCCTAATCTGCAATCAACTCAACTGCATCTCGTCCATCACAATTTTGTAAGTAAACTTTGACAATTTCTTCTTTAGCTGTAGGCAACTTCTTGCCAATAAAATCTGGGTGAATTGGTAATTCTCGATGGCCCCTGTCTACTAACACAGCTAAACGAATCACCTCTGGTCTACCGTAATCGTTGACTGCGTTCAAAGCAGCGCGAATCGTCCGTCCTTTGAAAATCACATCATCCACGAGTACAACTGTTTTCCCCGTAAGGTCAAAAGGAATTTCGCTTTTCGTAGGAGTCCGCAATCCAATTTTGTCAAGGTCATCTCGATAAAATGTAATATCCAAAGCACCGACTGAGACTGCTACACCTTCGAGCGTCTCAATCTGACGCGCCAATAATTCGGCTAATAACGCACCCCTGGTATAAATACCAAGAAGCACCAGCTGAGACAAATCACGCGTCCTTTCGACAATTTGAGAGGCAAGGCGAGTCAAGGTACGACGGATTTCTTCGGATGAGAGAATTTCAACTACTTTGGCAGACATAGCGAGTGATAAGTTAGGAGTAATAAGTTAAGAGTTAGGAGTTTTTATTCTTAACTCCTGTACAGACGCGATTAATCGCGTCTCTAACTCCTAACTTTATATTTATCATTACCTATTTGGGAGCA
Organism: Nostoc sp. JL23; assembly: GCF_017115065.1. NCBI lineage: Bacteria > Bacillati > Cyanobacteriota > Cyanophyceae > Nostocales > Nostocaceae > Nostoc > Nostoc sp. JL23. The sequence goes on along the minus strand of NZ_JABXKN010000120.1, from coordinate 20,294 downwards.
TTAAGAATATTGCGATCGCTATCCCTAACCATAGCAAAAAACAATATCGAGTTAGCTGTAAAGCATTCTGAATAGAAGTTGCAGTAATGGCATAAATAGCATCTCCTAGCAGTGGTTTGGACTTAGCTACCCCCCGATACCAATTTGTACCCCCCATCTGCACACCTAAAAATGCAGCATAGGCGCACTCACTCCAGCCAGAATTGGGACTAGGATCGTTAATTGCATCCCGACGACAAATTTGCCAAATATGCATCGGTTTACCCGATAGTAGCGCCAGAGTCATGACTGTTAACCGACAAGGTAGCCAAGTCAAACAATCTTCTAACCGCGCACAGAACCATCCTAAATAAGTATAGGGTGCTTCTCGATAGCCCACCATTGAATCAAGGGTACTGCTGGCTTTATATGCTAAAGCTAAGGGAGTTGGCCCCACAACTGGTATAAAGACACCAACAATTGCATAAAAAAGCGGAGCCATCACCCCATCGGTGGCATTTTCTGCAACCGTTTCTAAAACGGCTCGTGAAATTTCTGTTTGTGAGAGGTTTTGGGTATCTCGACCAACATAATTACTTAAAATCTTTCGAGCTTTCTCCAAATCTCCGACTGTTAAAGGCTGTAAAACAGCCTCCGCTGCTGTTCGCAAACTTCTGCCAGCAAAACAACTAGCCAAAAGAATGCTATCTATTGCCATTCCTAAGAGTGGATGAACCCATCTGGCAATTTGAATCATCAAAAAGCCAACAAGACCGCTACCAATTATCAAGATAATGCCTAATACAATTCCAGCTAGGCGTTGTGTTAGAGAATTTTGACACAAGTGGAGAAAAAACTTGGTCAGGCGAGAAATTACCCACCCCATAATTTGTACTGGATGAGGCCAATCCCAAGGATCGCCAATTAAATAATCTAAAAATGCTGCAATTATTAAGATATAGATATTATTAGTCATAAGTCACAAGTCTTGGGTTAAAAGTCAAGGGTCAATATTTCGACTATTGACTCTTGACTAAACCACAAAACTAGCTTCTTCTCCAAGAGAAGCTTGCCGACTTCGAGCATCGTAATAAAGGTCTGCCAGAGTAATACTGTATAAAGCTTCTTTGAGCTTTTGGTTGAGTCTCTGCCAGAGGCTAAAAGTTACCCAATCTTCAGCTTGTGTCGGTGCTGGGGTGTGATGAGGTAAATGGCTAGTCTCGCCAACAGCTTCTAAAATTTCTCCTATAGATATTTGTGCAGGCTCTCTTGCCAATTGATATCCGCCGATGCTACCACGAATTGATTTAACTATTGAAGCACGACGCATTTCTATTAGTAGTTTTTCGAGGTAAGGAGCTGGGATATCTTGGCGTTTAGCGATCGCTCTCACAGATGCAGGCCCATATCTTGGCTGTAAACTTAAATCTAGCAACGCCTTTACACTATAGTGTCCTCTGGTAGTTAATTTCATTTTGGCAAGCTTTGTTGTTTGTCCTTTGTCTTTGTTGGCAGTGCATCTCCCTGAAAAGAAATTCTGATGGTCGGCTTCCGACTCTGAGACTTCTTTAGTTTGTCCTTTCTAAATAACCAATGACTAATTACCAATGACTAATGACTAAGGATCAGTTTTGCTTATCATTCTGTGACTCAGTTCTCATCCTTAAGAAATAGACAACCTTTAGAGCCTTAGTTTAGAAAACTTAAAACTTATATAGTCTAGCAGTAATTCACAAACTATATATATAGTTATCAGCATTGCCAGCATTTTCTAAAATAGATTGTCTTGCCAATATTGGTAATGGCATAACAATTGTGCATCTGAGTGTAATATACTTGGCTAGGTTGAGATAAAAACTAAAGGATTATGTTCCTGTTAGCTCAACCTCAGCTAAAATAAAATCGATTCAAACACTTCAAACATTCATTTTCGACCTAAGTTGATGCCTAAACAGAAAAAAATTGAACCCTTACTCGGCGAAGAACTGCTCAAAAAAGTCAAAGAGCTAGAGAACGAGAGCAAAGAAGACAAAGCCAAGAAGTGCGGCTACTATACCGTTACCAAAAATGGTATAGAGCGCGTCAATATGATGAAGTTCTTAAATGCCCTAATTGATGCTGAAGGCATTCAGTTAGACAGTACACCCAGTGCTAATGGGCGTGGTGGACGTAGTGCTAGCTATAGAATTAGTGTGCAATCGAATGGTAACTTACTTATAGGTTCAGCTTATACAAAACAGATGAATCTGAAACCAGGAGATGAGTTTCTGATCACTTTAGGCAAAAAGCACATTCGTCTGAGACAGGTAGATCCAGAAGATCGCGAAGATGATGAAGCCATAGAAGCCACGGCTTAATAAATAAATAGTCATTAGTCAATTCTCCGTTGTCATTTGTCCTTTGTCGTTAGTGAAAAACAATGACTATAAACAGTCATTAGTCAAGTCTCCTTTGTGAAAATAATGACTAATGACCAATGACGAATGACGAATGACTAATGACTAATGACTAATGACCAATGACCAATGACTAATGACTAATGACTATATCTGTAGTAGGTAAAATCGGTAAATAGTGGCGAAGTGCCTTGCGCGTAACTGCTAAATTACAGGTTAATGCAATTTGCTCTTTTTCTAATAAACCCAAAATGCGATCGGGTTTATCTCGTGCTACCACTGGTAATTGATGTAAACCTCGAAGACTCATCCGGTCTAAAGCCTCAGATAAAAGTTCATCTTGCCATGCATAGAGAATTTCAGTAGTACAAATGTCTATGAGGGTTTGACTGGATAAATTATCGGGAATTTCAGTTAGAGAATTTGGGTATGTTTGCCAAATAGCAAGGGCACGATTAATATCTTCCAAAGAAAGTATACCAACTAATTGCTCTGCTTCATCAATTACTAAAGCACTACGGACGCGATCGCGGGTCATTTCCACAGCAGCATCTAATACTCCCAAAGTTGCAAGTAACTTTTTGGGACAGGGATACATCGCATCTTCTACCAAAATTTGCTGCACAATTTCCGCTTGTTCATCTTTCAATTCCGAAAGACCAATTTGTTGTAGATTAGAGTTAGAGTTAAAAGTTGGTTTAATCCTTTCTACCAGCCAAACACTCAAACCCACAGCTGCCATCAACGGTAAAACAATTCGATAGTCGCGGGTTAATTCAAACAGCATTAAAATAGCCGTTAACGGCGCTCTCACACTAGCAGCTAATACTGCTGCCATTCCCACCATTGCGTAAGCTGGGGGAGCCGCCATTTGATCGCAAATTGTCGGGAATGCTACGGCTAACATTTTGGCGTAAGCCGATCCAAAAGAAGCACCTAAAAACATTGCTGGCGCGAACAAACCACCGATGAAACCACTACCTGCACTAATTGCAGTCATCAATAATTTCACCACCAACAACACAACCAATAAGTAGAGTGGAAACTCCACATCTTGAAGCATTGCTTCTACAGTTTCGTAACCTACGCCCAGAATTTGCGGAAATTGCAAAGCAACTGCGCCAATAATTGCACCGCCAATAATTGGATGAATCGGCTCAGGAATTCGTCCCAAAAAGGCAAAACCTGGAACTTTCCCAGCAAAGCAAGCTTTTGCTAAACGAATTGATTGGGTATAAGCCAGAGAAACGAGACTGGCCCCTAAACCCAAGCCAAGGTAAAGAGGTAATTCCAAAGGACTGCGAACCTGGTAAACAGGTAAATCAAAAGCAGGTTGGGCCCCCAAACCAATTTGGGCAATTAATGCTGCTACCACTGCTGCTAACAGCACCACACTGACAGCAGAAGTAGCGAAAGATGTAGCTCCCATCACCACCTCTAGAGCAAAAAATACTCCAGCGATGGGAGCATTAAATCCCGCCGCTAGTCCAGCCGCCGCGCCAGCACCCAACAGCAAACGTTGTCGTTCTTGAGATACATTCAGGATCACAGAGAACAACATCCCAAAATTTGCGCCAATTTCGACACTCGGCCCCTCTGGGCCCAAAGAAGCACCGCTCCCTAAAGAAACAGATGCGGCCAGCATTTTGCTAACTGGTCTTAGTGGTCGCCTAATCTCTGTTCCCTGAGAGGCGGCGATAAGAGATGAAAGTCCAGGGCCAAAGTCTTGAGTGCGCCAACGCATCAAGCCAACAATTAATCCGCCAAGGGTGGGAACGCAGGCTAAAGTCCAAGCACCCCAGGCGCCAATTTGACCCATTAAATTTTCCAGCATCAGCTGGTGAACCAACTGGATTAAATAGTGAAAGGTGACTACACCCATACCAGTACCACCGCCAATGAGCATGGCTAAAAACAGCACAACTGTTTCTGGGGATGGTTGAAAACGATTAATTAGGTGAGCTAAACGAGCGGAAGGTGTAGGAAAGGCAGGTTGTTCCGTTACCTTCCTCAGTTGAGTGGGAGGCAAGAGAGTCATTGAAAGGCGGGGTAAATGTAAGAAAAAATTTAAATTTTTATCTGTTACTTATCATTGTGAGCCATTATTTAGCAACCGGACAAGTAGACTTTATTTGCTTAACTTACAAAGCTTTAGCTAAAAATGTCATTGTGCAAAATTTGTGTGGGGAGAATGGTTAAATGAGAGACAATTATTATTTAAGGGTCAGCGATGCCTAAGTTGAGTTGGGTGTAGCTGCGGCTAGTGGGGTGCGAGTGGGCACCAACACTATTTTTTCTAGAGACAACAAAGTTTTTTGGCTGGGTCGGACGCACCCGTAAACATTAACTATGAGTCATCCTTGTTTAAATCTAGTTATACTCGTGTTGCGACTATTGAGGCATCCTTGGTAGTAATAGAATGTATGTATGATTGATGCCTGATATCAGATCGTACATTGATTGACCCCAATTCAATATAGCTATTGTTATAGAGCGAGTAAGTGGACTAGGCGGACGAGGTAAATGAATATACACACTTTTGATAATCATTATGTTACTTGCCCAATTTGCCAAAGAAATGCTACGCCTAAACCAGTTAAAACACGCATGGGCTTGTTTTGCTGTCCCTATTGCCAGGAAAGGCTAGTAGTTTGCCAAAGTGGTCATTATGTCCGCGATCCGTTTACTTGGAGACAATTGATGATGTCTTCGTCGCTACGTCGTCAAAGCCGACCTTTAGCGAGGATTCTCAGAGATTTTGTCCTACTCAAGCGTCCGATGGTAGCCTTGGCTGTAGGAAGTGCGATTTTCTTTGGTGCGATCGCTTTGACCCAAGAAAAGACAGGTTACGATCGACAAATTCTTCCCACAACAGAGAAAGTTAATGACCCAGGAAACAAATCTCAGTAAATGGATTACTTTTGTATAAATCAAATTCTACTTTGATTTTTGTAATATTATAACTAAATACTCTGATAAAACCATGTCTTATTGCCCCAAATAGGACGCGGTTTTATATTATTCCGCTGAAAGACCGATCGCTGATTAGGTAAGTACTTTAGTACCCAAGGTAAGTATTTTCAGCACTAAAGTGCTAACTACAAACTGTTGTTTATTTATGCTTATCTAATGATTACAATACATCCTTGGGTAAAGACGCGGTGAATGGTCTATTTGTCGCATTCTTTTTTCTAATTGGTATAAATCGCAGGTTTTTACACTTTTGGGAAGAAGGCGATCGCTACACTACACAATTATCATTACCTTTTGGGCAATGATCTAATTTTTTCCTGCCAAGGGGACAAGGGGACAAGGAGAATAGCCATGCCCTATGCCCCATATTTATAGCCGATTAGTATCTTTTGTGACTAACTTCCAACCTTCAGCTTGGTCAACTAACTTCATCGACTCTAGTTGAAGATTGTTGAAATCAGATACATTAAGCAGGAAGTAGGGTTGGCCGTTGTAGTGCCAATAATATTCCAGTTCACCAACAGAAGCGGGAATGATGGTGCGATCGCTATAATAATCCAACGAGGGACGATGGTAAGGAAAAGATGTGTAAATCTTCCTCGTAGCTGGATTGGCCCGTACAATCATGGCGGCGACTGGTTTAACTGGATAAGCTTCAGATAATTCCCAAACCCAGTAGTTAGATTTCATTAACAGCAGCAGCGAAATATAACTTCCCCAAAACAAAATCTTCAGGAATTGCCCGTCGCCTCGTTCTGCCAAAATAGCTGCTAGGGACATAGTTAAAGCTACGGCGGCAAAAATCAGTTGTAAGTCTGTTGTGGGTGTTGTACCCGAACTGAAATAAATGCTACCAGCAGAAGCAGCTATAGCAAGTATTGCCAAACCAGCAACCCAAGCACGGGGATAAGATGAGAGTAAAGGCGAATTTTCCGTTTCTGATAATTGGATACCAAAAGCTAAGGCTAAACTAGGGTAAATTGGGAATAGATACCAGGGAACTTTGGTAATCATGAAAGAAATTACCATCAGATAAACCCCGCTCCACGCCATTACTAGTTTTGCCCAACTAAGGTTGCGATTTTCCCAGGTTAAGCGGACAGTTTGTGGTAAGAATAATAACCACGGCCATGTGTATTTGAGAAGTTCAATCACATAGTACCAAGGTGGTTCAGAATTTCCTTCTCCAACTGAGCCAATTCGGCCTAGTGATGGGTTTGCAATACCAATTTGGGCGAAAGTATAACCATAGTGAATTAGTTGGGCACCATACCAACCAGCTACAGGTAGAATGCCAATTAAGATTGCTATCCAGAAATAGTAACAAGTGAGCAATCGTGGGGTATCCCAAAATAGAAATATAAGTGCGATCGCACCTAGTAATACGCCTAAAAATCCTTGAGTTAAACAAATAAACCCAAAGCTAACGCCAACACCAAGACAATAACGTAAATCTCGGCGCGATCGCAACACGCACAACATCATCACCATCAAAAAACTTACCATCGCCCCATCTAACATTGCCAGCCGCCCATGACGTACCACGGGTAGCATTGTTAGGTAAATCAAGGCGCTATAAATGGCAGCCCAACGTTGGCGAAATATCTCTCGAGCAATGCAATACAGTAAAGGTACAGATGTTGCTGTTAAAATTGCTCCAGGCAGGCGCGTTGTCAACTCATTTTCGCCTCCTAGAGAATAAGCCCAAGCTATTAGCAAATGCATCAAAGGTGGCTTGTCATGATATGGTTCGCCTCCTAATGTTGGGTAAAGCCAAGGCATTGAACCTGCTGGGGCGTGCCAAATTTCACGAGCAACCTGTGCCACAGTACCTTCATCCCAATCTCGCAGCGGCAACCCTCCCAGATTGATGCTAAACAGTAATACTGCTGCCAACAGCAATACTATTAGCCATACCCAATCAATCCATTTTCCAACCGTGCGATGCTGTTTTTCCAGATGACTCCAAATAAAGCTTCCTTCTTGCATATTCTCTGGTAATCATTTTACATGCTGGTTTGATTACATAGAGACATCTAGCGAATCTCCAATGTTGCCACCCAGTAACAACGTATGTTCTTAACAATTGCTAGTTTCCAAGATTAACTCAAATTTTTATAATTAGCCCTATTTTTTGAAAAAATTATATTGGTTATTTAAATAACATTTCATCTAATAAATGATAAAAGTAATACAAGTAGTAAATTATTTATTACCTGTTAAATAGTCCGTAAATAAACTTGTATTTTCTTTTTAAGGTGATGCTTAGTTAAATTTTTGTCTAATTAGTTTTTATCTTTCTTTCTGGTTGATTTCAGAAAACTAGGAAGTGTTAACTAACTACACTAGATTTAATGCTTAAAAGAATTGAATATAATCTTTTTAAATATTAATGATATCAAAAAATAATTATTTTTACGTAAAAAATGCGTTTTTTTAATAAAAAGATAATCTTAAATAAATTTATCTAAATAAACGGATTTATTTTTTTAAATTTAATTAAGTAACTATTTAATTGCAATATCTATGCTATACAATTTTTTAGAATTAGAAGAATAAAGAGCTAAAAAATTACTGGAGACTGTCAATGAATTTACCTGTAGTTGTAGATATTACTCTGGGATTAGTTTTTATTTACTTGATTTTGAGCTTACTAGCTTCGGAAATCCAGGAAATAATCGCCACATTATTACAATGGAGAGCTAAACATTTAAGAACTTCAATTGAATTACTTTTATCAGGTGGTAGTGAAAGTGAAAAATCAGATATTATCAATGCAATCCATTTGGTACAGAAACTTTATAACGATCCTTTGATTAATACATTGAATCACCAAGCCAAGGGTAAAATAGAAAAGCATTTCCAGGAAATTACTAAAAGACCTGATAAAAAAGTAATAGAAAAACAAAGTGGGCCTTCCTATCTTCCTTCTGAAACATTTTCAATTACTTTATTAGACACCTTAAAAATTCCTGAGCTAATTAATCATGTTAAACATCCTAGTAAAGAAGCAAAAACTAACTTACAGATGATATTAGCCTCTTATAAAGAACTTAAAAAAGGTATTAATAATCCCACTAGTGCAAGTTACACAAAAATTCAAGAAATTTATGGAGATATTGACCAGAAATTTATAGATTTTGTTAATAATGAGTTACCTGATGAAGTCCCTGATAGTTTAATCAGGAGCCTTAGTGTAATTGCTCAACGTAGCAGGATAAAGATTGGCGATCTCACAGAGGAAGTGAATCAATTTAAAAATGAAGTAGAAACATGGTTTGATCGCTCGATGGATCGAGCAAGCGGTGTTTATAAGCGAAATGCCAAAGGAGTTGCTATTTTAATTGGAATATTAGTTGCCTTTTTAACCAATACTGATACATTTCACTTGGTTAAAAGACTGTCGCAGGATTCGGTTATCCGCTCTACCATTACTCAAAGTGCAAGTCAACGAATCGATTATATTAACGATCAAGAAGCCAGAAAGGAGATTGAAAAGCTATTAGGAAATGCTTCTATACCCATTGGATGGCAAAATATTAATCAACAGTTTGAGTTATTAGATACAACGAAATCGAATATAGTTTACATCAGAATTTCACAGGTTTTTAAATTAATTTGTGGTTGGATAGTGAGCGGTTTTGCTATTGCTATGGGTGCGCCTTTTTGGTTTGATATCCTGAATAAAGTTATCAATGTGCGGAATGCAGGGCCAAAACCTGTTGCGTATACTAAAGATCAACCGTCTCAAAAATAGCGTTTCAATTAAATCAAAAAATAAAAATAACTTGGAGTTTTAATTCTTTATTCTGACAAACAATCTCAATTTGTCTAATAAATTCTCGAAAGTAAAATCTTCGTTCTGTTTCCGACAAATCTAACCAAAATTGTGGTATAGAAACAGCTTGAGCAACAGAACGCAAGTTAACTGGAGGGAGAATCGCCAACTTTGCTTCGAGTGCAGAAATTTCTGTGCGGAGTTTGTAAGCCCTTAACTTTGCTGTTTCGGCATCTAAAATTCCAGTTTCAATTAAAGCAGGTAACTGAGCAAGTATTTCTTGCTGACGAGCGATCGCTTGTCCTAAACTATTCTTGAATGCATCCAACTGAGGAAAATTCATTCCTGCTACCGCCAGAGGTAAATCACGGCAAACGGTTTCAATGGTATGTTCCAACACCTCTTGATATGGAATAGCCTTACACTTGGGGCTTTGGGGACAGCTAGTAGAACGTAAATAAAGATACTCTTTATCTTGGTTGCGTTGGGTAACACGGGTAACTGTCATATGTGACTGACACTCGCCACAGATAACCAACCCAGCTAAAGAACGCGGTGCGCTAGCAGTTCGGGATGGTAAACGACTGTTACGGCGTAAAAGTCGGTCAACTTGGGCTGCTTCTTCCTTAGAAATTATCGGAATATGGGTATTGGAGATAATTTCCCCATTTTGGTAGGCTGTATTGCCGCGATAGACTGGATTAGTTAGCCAGCGTCTTCCTGTGGTAACGGAGATTTTCTTGCCGTATTTTTTTGCCAAGTAACGCACTGAACCTCGCAGGGAACCATAGAGTAAAAAATGTTCAAAAAAATCTTTGACTACTGGTGAAGTACTGCGGTCAATGGTATATTTTCCCTTACCTCTGCGATAGCCGTAGGGAACTTTGCCGGGTGGCGGTGCAATCTCAAGGCGATTACGGGCGTGTCCTTGGCGGATGCGGCGACTACGTTGCTGACGTTGGATTGCGTGTAGCAAATTCAGCAAGTCAGCGCCCAGAGGGTAATTTTCGGAAGTGTAGGGCTGTTCAGTGGCGATTACTGATATTCCCATTACTTCGAGTTGATTGAGCCGATGGCTAATTTCCTCTACAGTATCTCCCAATTCTTCCAACCGACGAATCAGGAGATAATCTGCTGGTTCAGTTTGGCAATCTATGAATAATTGTTGTAATTGCGATCGTTCCGAAGAGTCTGGCTTGCCCAAATCTTCATAAACCCGATCCACCTCCCATCCCCAATCGGCTCGATCGGGAGAAGATTCTAATAGCGGATCGGTGTAAGAGTAGGCAATTATTTTCAAAGGTTTAGTGCAGCTTTACAAAGAAATGGTATCAGTTATAACTACTAGCTTGACGACAAAACATCAAGTGATACTGTCCGCCTAGTGCCATGAGTTCGTCATGAGTACCTTACCTACCTCGATAATTTGACCGTGTTCTAGTACTACTGCCAAAGCGAGGCGATGGTTAACTACGACGGCTATTCTTCCCTTCGCTAGGTTACACAAAATATTGTAAATTTCGTGTTCTGTTTTCGGATCGAGGTTCGCTGTTGGTTCATCAAGGATGACTAGTAGTTAACAATTCTTTGGCGATGGCGCTCTAGATAAGCACAGAAATTCTGTGCCTGCTTACTTTTACATTGGTAAACAAAGCTTGGGTTGCTTCCACCTGCCCTTGCCATAACAGCACTTCAGCTTTTTTAAGCCGCTTTAAGGAACCACCAACTTTATAGAGATTTTCTTTATCGTTGAAACCAATCTAAAATTTCCTATCTTTGGTTGGCGATGTTTACAACGGGCTACGCCTACGCCAACTCCCGAACTAAATTCCATACTCCTTTATGACCATTCTTAAATTTAGAATTGCTGGCCTAATAGTCACTAATTTGTTAACAGTGACAATATTTTGTTAAAATTGATATTAATCTGTTAACAGTGACAAATAATTAGTCACTGTACAGTACATTGTCTATGGACGTAACTGGATTCGAACCAGTGACCTCTACGATGTCAACGTAGCGCTCTAACCAACTGAGCTATACGTCCTTAACCACACAATTATCAATAGTAGCATATACTTCTCTGATAAGGCAAGATAAAAGACCAAATCAGGCGAACTCTATCACTCACTAAGTAATCAAGCGCAGATGATGTGAAGTATTTGTTTGATTTGTAAAAAAGGTTGCACCACTTGCTACAAATCAAACAAATAAGTCAAATCCTTTTTCCTTTTGCCTCCAGCAAGACTGCTTGATTTCCTGCAAGCGTCTTTAAGTTTCTCGAATCCAAAATGCCAATCCTCCCCCACGACCGCGAGCTGCAATGAAATCTTCTGTCACTAAAAAGAAGCCAAAGAAGGGTAGCTTCGCTATAGGTTGGTTGTAGAAATCTTCTGTTTGAACTTTACCAGCACGGATTGCTCTGTTGTAAATAATACGACTAAACAAACTGATAATCATCTGGTTAAAATCAAAGGCCAATAAATTTTTCTTCCCGAAATATTGCACTGGTCCCGTGAGCTTCAGTGAAACTGGGTTAAGCTCAACCTGATTAGCAATTTCGCCTCTGCCTGAATCCTGTTCCAAAGTGGCATTAAAGGAAACATGGATTGTTATAAATTTAGGTACATAGAAACCGTTGCCTAATACAATTCCCCCGCTACCTCTGTTTTTCTTAGTGCCAGTAACAAAGCAAAGTTGCCATTTACCGAGAAGAAACTCAAACGGATAAGTCAACTTTTGTTGCTTGGCAGTTTTTTCGGCTTGTAGCAACGCCTTTACTAATATTTCAGCATTAGGGCGTATACTTTTTGGTTCTCTATACTTAGCCGCAGCCTGAGATAGCACGTTAACAAAGTCAAATGTCGCTTTAGGTGTTAAATTAGCCGTCATGAAGCCACTCTGGATTTAACTATTTCTTTAATTTTCTGATAGATTGTAGCGTTCATCTGCAAGAAGACACATCTTTCATCCGTGGTATCCGCTATAAGTATGTCGCTCGATTTAAGTTATTAGTAATACTAATTTTGCGTCGAACTTACGTTAGGTTAATAGCAACAAGAAAAATCTCTTTCTCCCCCTAGCTCTCGGACTCCATATTCCCTACCTTCACCAAGGATTACCAACCATTGTAAATCCAGCCCAATAATAAGGATGCATAAGTGATTCATCAGCACTGTCAGCAGGTAAAGGCAAATTCCCAACTACTCCTAAACCTTGCACTTGTCCATCCTTTACATAAATTTGCCCTTTAACCATAGCTACTTGAGCCTGTCTAAGAGCCTCTGCCTTAATTGGAGCTGTCTTTAAATTCTCATAAAATTTTGTCATCAACGCTGCTGTGCCAGCATCATTAACCGACCAAAGACTAGCAACACTAGTTTTCACACCTGCCAGCACTGCTAAACCTGCAAATCCCAGTTCTGATTCTTCATCCCCTAAAGCTGTTCTACAAGCACTTAGCACGAGCATTTCAACTTCAGGTTCATTCAAGCGCAATTGTCGTAATTGGTTCAAGCGCAACTTGTCTTCCCACAGTTGAATATAGGAATTACTCAAAGCACCGGTAGCAAAATCGGCATGGGTTGCCATGTGAATAATTCCAAAAGGTTGTTGGCGGCGGATAGTTTTGAGATTTTCTAAAGTGGCTTGCTTGTCTAACAATAATTTGCCTTGCCAGAGTTTAGATACTAGTGTTGATAACTCCAGGGGGACTGCTGGTAAAGGCTCTTGTCCCTGAGTACTCTGAGAAACCCCCAATGCTAAAATTTGAGATTTTTTGATGTCTTTATAGAGGGTATTAGTCAAACTAAGACTAGGCATTAAGCCAATACTGTATTTTTCTACTAGAAACCTCTTTCCATCGTGAAGTGCTGCCATTGGGGTTGAACGTAACCCAATGTCTGGTAAAAAGACCAGATTGTTGATTCCTCTCGCCTGTAAATCTGCCTCTAATGGTGCAATAATCCAGCGATAAAGTTGTTGGGATGAACGCAAATAACCAGTGCGGCGACGGTTTTGTGGACTAACGATTTGGTCACGAAATTCTTGAGCTACTTGGAGAACTTTGGCTTTAGTTGTTTCTGGGATGCGCTTGCGGATAGGATTGCCTTTTCCGGTTACTACTACTACTTCTAGTTGATCGCTATCCTTTTCTACTATGGTATTTAACTGTTTCGTAAATTTTTGAGCTTTGCCTAAATTTCCCTCTGGTAGAATTTCCACAGGGACAAAACTGATGTAGATAAATGCAGGTTTCACACCAATAGCTTCTTCAATTTTGCGAGCAATTTCTTTGGCATCATCTAGGGTTTTGATTCTAGGGGTGGGTATGCCTAAATGGTCGGCAAAATCATCTGTGAAATTGCCTTCAGGAGTGGGGTCGGTATTAAGAACGGGGTTATCAATCTTAGGATTATTGGGGACAGGGTTATTCGGTTTATCTGGTAGATTGCACTGAAATGTGCAGGGTGGCACATTTGGAACAGTAGGCACATTCACGTTGATTGCTACTTGTACAGGTCCAGAAGATGAAACGACATCATTTGCACTAATGACAAAGGCGTTTAGTGAGCCATTAGCATCAGTTGGAGGAGTGTAAACTAAAGTTTCTGTCCCAGATAGGGTGGTAACGCCAGGTTCTACAGGAACACCATTCACAGTTAGAGTTCCGGTATTTACTGCATCAATCCGAATGGATGTGATATCTGTGTCTGCATCGGTAACTTGTGCCGCTAGACTGGCAAAGGTAAAATTCACTGACTGATTAGTTTGAGTATCGGGTAACTGAGAATTGGCAGTAACTTGGGGAGGTGTATTTACAGAATTGATTGTAATTCCTGTTGGGGTATCGATTGCTGGACCACCTTCAGGAAGTACTGGAAAGCTACCCGTAGAAATGATAGAACTACCAGCATCGATCGCATCTGTTGTACCGTTCACAGTTAATTCTCCTACTGTGAATGGAGTATTGGTTATTCCTCCACCATGTTGAATTACGATCGCACCGTTTATAGGAGTAGTGCCATAACCGCTACCTACAGCAATAGTAGAAATGCTGCTATCTCTACCTGCATTATTAATAAAACTACCCGTTAAGCTGACAGCACCAGAACCAGAGGTGCTGATTGTCACTTGACCTCCAGTACCTATACCATTGCTGCCATATCCTGAGCCAGATAAAACAATCCCTTCAGTTTTAATTGAAGTTATGGAGATGTTACTGGGTATATTTGTAGTGTTACTAGATGTATCGATTAGGACTGAACCAGCAGTGGCATTGCTGTTTGTATCAGTGGAAATAGCGCTAGTGTCAAGATTTCCCAGGCTGACAGCGCCATTAGTGCTTATAACACCAATATTGCCGCCTTGAATTGTTGTGTTATAACCTTCTCCTCTAGTGATAATATCATTACCAGTAATATTGTTGATTGCAGACAAGGTGACATTACCACCATTACCATTAGTAATAAATTCACCTTCCGTGCCGATAAAGAAGCTACTAGTATTTATAATTCCTAAAGACAGGCTGGCTCCTGAAATGGTGATATCTCTGCCATTAGTTTTGATGGTGTCGCCTGTACCCATCGTAAAAGCACCTACACCATTACCATCTGCGTCTGCGGTAAAAGCGATCGCTCCGCCACCATCATTAACAAAATTCAACGATACGCCATTAGTGAGAGTAATATCATTAGTTGCTGCCAAAGTCACAGCAGCATTACTATTTTCTAAAGCGTCTTTGGAAATTGTGAAAATAGCCGGGGAAGCATCTTGAAAAATTTCAGGCAGAAAGGTATCTTGAGGTGCATTAGTACCATCTACGATATTGATATCGGTTGGATCTAGCAACAAGTTACCAACAATACCATTATTGGCACTCAGATTAGTATTACCACGGTAAATCAGATTCTCCTTACCCGACACTTCTACAAAACCACCGTTACCGGAGTTAAGACCACCACGAGCGGTAATATTGCCCAAAAATTTTGTTGTCTTGTCACCCCAAACAATTACCCGACCACCATTTCCATTTAGATTGCTATCGGCTGCAATGATGGAGTTTGAGTTCACATAAGTCTGATCTGCATTGGGTAAAGTCCCCTGACCTTGATAATCTCCACCAATTAGCACAGTACCGCCACGATTGTTTCCAGAGGCGTTAATATTGGCATCAATCACCGCGACTTTTTTACCCAAAGCAGTTACAGTACCGCCTGTTTGACTCGATGCATTCACTGTTCCAGAAACAATTGTTGTACCTGGATCTGTCGGAATTGTCACATTAGAGCTTGTCAATTTTACGGTACCATCAGGATTGGCAGTTAACCCTGTGTTACCAACTGTGAGTAATTCTGGTAAAGAGGCGATGGGAATTGTCCAGTTATTGGGTTGGGTGCTACTAGAGGCGAGGGGCTGAATTTCTAGACTCAGCAGATTTCCTGGCTGACTGAGACGCACCCAATTTTGTCCTGGTACGGATGTGACAGAAATCTGCCCTCCTGGTGCTGAAAGTTGCCCGGTGTTGACTACAGTACCACCTAATAAATTCAAATTTTGCCCAGTACTTACTGCCAAATTTCCAGCATTTGCGATCGCTCCTGGCTGGTTTGTACTAAAGGCAAATCCATTAGGGTTTCCAACTAAAGCGTTGTAGTCATTCACACCAATAGCGTTGAACCAACTGCTGCCAAAACCAATGCTGTTAGCTGTTGTCACCGTAAAAGCACCAGGTACATTTAAACTGGCGTTTGCTCCAAAAATAAATCCGGCTGGATTCATCAAGAAAAGGTTAGGATTGCCACCTGTCACCTGAATTAAACCGTTGATAACCGAGGCATTCCCGCCTGTAATTCGACCAAGGATATTTTGCAGCGCTGGACTAGCTTGAAAGTTGGCGATTTGTTCTGGTGAAATCCCAAATTGTTGAAAGCTGTGAAAGAGGTTTGCATTATCACCAGAGGTTGTACCGCCGGTGATATCAAGTCGATTGCCGTTAGGAGTCACAATCGTACCTGTACCATCGTTAGCAGGAACTATTTGTTGGGCTTGGGCTAATCTGGAACTTACCAGTGAGGCAATAACTAGGACTGAAGCGGCGATACTAGACAATAAAGGTTTTTTGCGCCGCAATCTGAAGCGACCTGTGGGTAATTCTACATCGATTTGTAACTTGTCTGCTAATCCGCGTCGCCAAAGTGCTTGAGCGATCGCCCGCTTAGACCAAAGCATTTGTTCTGTTCTTCTGGTAGTAGAGATGCTTTGAGAATGAATCCGGTAGAGGTAAAGTGGCTCTGGAACGCGACGCACTTGAGCTACCTCTGAAAGTCGCAAACAGAGATCGTAATCTTGGGCACAGGGAAACGACTGGTTAATACCTCCCACCCGGTCGTAAACCGACCGCCGAATCAGGCGAAAGTGAAACGTCATGAAGTTTACTAAAAGACCTTCTTGAGAGTAGGGAATACTACAGCGATGACCGTAGCCGATAACAAAGTTATCTTGGTCAATATTTAAGTAATCGGTATAAACAAATCCCGTTTCTGGATGGCAATTGAGAACTTTAGCTGTTTGGGCAAGGGCAGTAGGGGCTAAAATATCATCACTGTCCACCAAACCGATGTAAGTGCCGTTGGTTAGGTTGATTGCTGCTGTAAGTGCCGCTGTATATCCTTGATGGTGTGCTTCTACCAGCCGCACTCGTCCATCTTGTTGAGTGTATTTGTTTGCGATCGCCACCGATCTATCTGTAGAACCATCATCCCAAATTAGTAGCTCAAAGTCTTGCCATGTCTGCGTTAAGACGCTAGCGATCGCTTCTTCAAGGTAAGACTCCCGGTTGTAATTGACGATGACAATGGAGATCAGTGGCGGCATCGAAGTTTTCCCAAGTTTTCTACCTGTTACCACAATATAATGCTAAGGACTATCACTTAGAATAATTCGCTGTTAATTATAGTTTTAGTTACAAATCTTTTGAAATTTGAATATCAAAAATATGATATTGAAATACTCATACAGCCATAGCATACTCAAAAATCAAAATCAGCTCAGTCGTTAAATAAGGCACTCCACTGAAGAGAAATGAGAAAAGAAACAGAAACTGGTGTTCAGCCTAGAGCAACGACTCAGCAAAAAATTGTCTATTTATCTCATCAGTTAGACACTTGGCGGAGTTTGGCAACTAATACATGGAGTAAGCACAGTTTCAGCTTTCGGTGCGGCTTGTTAATTCTGCCTGCGGTCTGGATTTTAACTGCAAATGGACTGAGAGCTAGAGCTAATATTTTTACACCGGACTCGGTTCAAAATAGCAGTCAGTTAGAGTTACAAATAGTACAGGAAACACAGTCTGCCCCGGTAACTAACCCGAACCCACAACCAGAAATACTACAACGCATTCGGGTTCGCAAAATTCAGGTTGTAGGTAGCACAGTTTTTAAGGAAAATGATTTTAATCCAGTAGTGAAACCGTTTGAAGAACGGGACTTAACTTTAGAAGAAATCAGACAAGCCGCCGATGCCGTTACCCAACTTTACCTAAATAAAGGCTATATAAATTCCAGAGCGATTCCAGACACTCAAAAATCAAGTACCGCAGATGGTGTTGTGGTAATTCGGGTGTTGGAAGGGCGTTTGACAGAGATTGATATCCAAGGGACGCGGCGATTAAACCCATCTTATATTCGTAGTCGCATCCAACTAGGTGCTGGTATTCCTCTCAATACTGTTAAGCTCGAAGAACAACTGAAATTGTTGCGACTCGATCCCTTATTTACAAATGTAGAAGCGAGTTTGCGTCCAACGGGTAAAGTTGCTCAAAGTATTCTCGTTGTCAGAGTTGAAGAAGCAAAAACTTTAATTGGTAGTTTGGGTGTAGATAATTATTCGCCTCCCAGTATTGGAGCGGAAAGATTAGGTGTTGAATTGCGATCGCGCAATTTAACTGGTATGGGAGATGAGTTAGCTGGCTCCTATTACCATACACTCTCTGGTGGTTCCGATGCCTTTGATTTTAGTTATCAGGTTCCCGTGAACGCCATGAACGGCAAAGTGCAGATTCGAGCCGCATTTAATCGCAACGAAATTACTGAGCCACCCTTTGATGCCTTTGAAATTCGGGCAAACCAGGATCTTTATGAAATCAATTATCGTCAGCCATTGATGCGATCGCCCAAAGAAGAATTTGCCCTATCTTTAGGATTTACCTATCAAGATGGTCAAACCTTCCTTTTTGATAACCTCGCAACCCCCTTTGGCATTGGGCCTGATGCCAATGGCGTTAGCCGCACCAGTGTAATTAAATTTGGTCAAGATTATATCAGGCGCGAACCTCAAGGAGCTTGGTTTTTGCGATCGCAATTTAATTTTGGCGTTGATATAATAGATGCAACTATCAACAATGACCCCATACCCGATGGTCGTTTTTTCAGTTGGCTAGGTCAAATACAGCGCGTGCAGCAACTGGGCAACGATCATCTATTGCTTATCCAAGCAGACTTACAGCTTACACCAGATAGCCTTTTACCTTCGCAGCAATTTGTCATTGGCGGCGGACAATCGGTAAGGGGATATCGCCAAAATATCCGTTCTGGGGATAATGGATTTCGGGTAGCGATCGAAGATCGGTTTACAGTCCAGCGTAATGAATCTGGATTCTCTACAATTCAACTTGCGCCATTTCTAGACATGGGAGCCGTCTGGAATCAGTCTGATAACCCCAATCCGCTACCCAATCAAACTTTTTTAGTGGGCGCAGGCTTAGGATTATTATGGAATCAGGCAATGGGAATTGATAATCTTTTTTTGCGGCTCGATTATGGATTTCCATTTATCGATCTGAGCGATCGTGGTAATAACGCTCAGGATGATGGCTTTTACTTTAGCCTTCGCTATCAACCCTAGCTAAGGGACTTTCAGTTAAAAAAACATCCCATCCCTGCGGGACGCTTACGCGAAGCGGAGCGTCCCGCAGGGTACGTAGGGGCGCAAGACCTTCATTGGTGTCAACTTAAGCTAAAAGCCTTGTCAAATCTCGTTTCCAGCCTCTGGGCTAGAAATGCACTTCAATTGCGGCTCTGCCGCCAGCAAGGGAGGCGGCGGCCCCAAGGACGGCATTCCCAGTCTCTGACTGGGAACAAGACAACGAGACAATATCTAAAAGCTTTTTTTAGGATGGCTTTCACGTTAATTTGACACCTATGCAAGGCTTTGCGCCTCTACAAATCTACAAATAATTTGGGATAATTTATTTTTTGTCAGTCCTAAAGACTCAATACAGTTCAGTTAAGCATTGCTTTCTTCTCTCAGTGCCCTCTGCGCCTCTGTGGTTCGTAAAAAAAATTGACTTTGACAAAGAGTTTTAGCCTTAACTGAACCGTATTGCCTAAAGACTATGGTAATCATAATTAATTCTGCGGGCATGATATTATTTGAGCCGCATTTAAGCAAGTCGAGTTTAATCAGCAAAATGCTATTTCACTTACTCCTTAGACTTTTTGCAGAAGTCGGGAAAAGCGGAACAGGGTAAAGGCTTTGTATTTTCCCCTTCCCTTTTCCCTTTTTCCACGAGAGTGCAAAACGCACTTTTGCAAGAGGTCTCTTTTCGTGTTTTCCACAAGCAATATGCCATTCTACTTACTCCTTTTGGTAGATGAGGCAATTATTTCAGTATTTTCCACAGTTAATTACCTGTTCTTCTGCCTTATCCTATTATCTGGGCTAAAAAATAAACTCCTTACTTCAGGAATTTTAATTTTATCCTGTGTATATACACACAGAGAGAAATTATAGTTTATAAATTTAAGAAAGAATTAGAGAGAGAAAACTTATGACACAACCTAACTCACAAGACAAAAACAGCTTTCTTTACCCTCGTAGCCGGTATTATGGGAAATTTCAGCCAGAGAACTTAATGTTTAATGCTAACCTCCAAGAATTTTCTCAAAAAATTAGTTACATCACTTGCCTAGAAACTGGGGGAAAATTGTCTCAGGAAGAGGCTTACCAGCAAATTAAGTCACTCTGGAAAGAGTTGAAATATAGCAAAAAACAACTCTCTATTGGCGGAAATACAGAAATTTAAACTAATGGGAAGGAGCAGAAATGTTGAATACTGATACAAAACTTTACATAGATAGTTACACTAACTCTAAAAAGGCTAAATTAGT
>NZ_JABXKN010000091.1:0-21651 GCF_017115065.1 Nostoc sp. JL23 | reverse complement strand
TTTTTACTCCAGCTTTTTATTATCCCATGTTATTTATATTAAGGATGAGTCTATTGTCAAACACTTACTACCTTGCAACTAATGATTGGCTGAATATCAGCTTCCGGCTATGTGTTGCATTGCTTATTGGAGCAATCATCGGCTTAGAACGCCAAATTAGGCACAAACCAGCTGGTTTAAGAACTCACATGCTGGTGAGTTTAGGTTCAGCCTTATTTACCTTGATAATCATGCAAACAGGAGGACTGCAAGCTAGTCCTGATGCACTTAGCCGTGTGATTCAAGGGATTGCCGCTGGTGTAGGATTTCTCGGTGCTGGAGAAATTGTGCGCCAATCTTCCCAAGAGTCACAGCAACTTGAAATTCACGGACTCACCTCAGCAGCGGCTATTTGGGTTTCGTCTGCATTGGGAATTGCTGCTGGCTGTGGTTTATGGCAGTTAGGATTAATCAGTGCTATGCTAACTTTTTTGGTTCTCAATGTTTTTAAAAGGTTTGAAAAACATCATAAAAAATCAGAGTAGAGGCATACAGATGGACGCTATAAATCCCCGGATGAAAATGTCTTAGGACTTACGCACACTCTACGAATTCTTCTCTTCGAGACGCTTGGCGATGGCGTCTTCTCTGCGAGACGCTGCGCGTTGGCGGAAGCCTCTCGTAGAGATGGCGGTTCGATAAATTAAGGTTTTTGGTGATTTTTGCGTAAGTCATGTGTCTTTAAATAAATTTTTAATTTTTAATTGTTAATTCTCCTGCTTTCACCAAAATAATTTGGGAGGACTTCAACCATTGGGAATCAAAAGAACCCAAGTGAGTGGTAGTAATCAGGGTTTGAAAGCGGTCTTGAATGGCATCAAGTAATTGATTTTGGCGGGATAAATCTAGTTCGGCAAGAACATCATCAAGTAATAGTAATGGTGGTTCTTTGACAACCTCTTCAATTAATTGTAATTCGGCTAATTTTAAAGCTAGAACCAGCGTTCGTTGTTGACCTTGAGAACCATATTGGCGAGCGGGTGTCTGGTTAATAGTTAATTCTATTTCGTCTCGATGCGGGCCGACAAGAGTCGTGCCTTGGTGCATTTCAGCAACCGCTCGTTGCTGAATTTTTGCTAAAAAAGCTTGCTGTACTTCTTCTGGCTGCTTATCCTCTAAAGGAATATTTGGTATGTACTTGATTTGTAGAACTTCTGTACTGCCGCTAATACTGCCGTGCCAGGTGGTAGCAATGGGAGCTAATCTTTGGATAGCACGATCGCGTCGTCTAATTACTCTGGTTCCTGTGGTCGCTAACTGTGCATCCCACACCGCTAGTTCTGATTGCTCTGTATCCAGTGCTGAGTCTTGAGTTTTTTTTAAAAAGGCATTGCGCTGGCGTAACACATGGTTATACTGCTGCAAAATGTGAGCATAAACTGGTTCCAGTTGAATTAATAGTGTATCTAACCAGTTGCGGCGACCTTCCGGGCCGCCGCGTACTAGTTCTAAATCTAAACTGGAAAATTGGACTGCATTGAGAACGCCGAGAAAATCCATTTGACGGCGGATAGATTCGCCATTGAGAGCAACGCTACGGCGACCATTGCGGCGCAGGGTTAAGGTCAGGTCACTAACACCTGTTTGTCGTTCAAGGGTGGCATCAATTTGGGCTATGGCTTCCCCTTCTTGAACTAAATCGCGATCGCGGGTCATGCGGTGCGATCGCAATGTCGCCAGCAACTCCACCGCCTCCAATAAATTCGACTTTCCCTGAGCATTATTACCTACCAAAATTGTTTTGGCAGCAGTAAACTCAACCTTTTGGTCTTGATAATTGCGAAATTGTCGGAGGTTTAGAGTTTTTAGGTACATAGTGATAATTGGGCATGGGGCATTGGGGATTGGGCATTGGAGAGGAGGGAGACAAAGAAGAAGCAGGGGAGCAGGGGAGAAATTGCAGTAAGTTTTTCCCCTCTGCCCCTCCGCCTCTTATGCGCTATGCCCTATGCCCCATGCCCTATGCCCCATTTACACAGCCTTCTTGCCCACAATCCGCAAAAATATCTTCTCCGCTTCAATCCAGACGAACATTAAGGCGCTGAAGCCAATACAAACCCCCAATTCTTGCATATTCAGGTAATGAGTACCAAAGAAATCTCGCAGGGGTGGGACATAAACTAGCATCAACTGCAAAATCGTGGTGACGACAACAGCCGCTAGTACAAATATATTGGAGAAGGGATTCATCTCAATGGTCAGTCGGTTGTTGGAGCGAATAGCGATCGCATGACCCATTTGGGCAATACACAAGGTAGTAAATACCATTGTTTTCCAAGTTTCGGGATTTCCCTGATACCCAGCAGCATGGGTATGTTGATAAGCCCACCACATCAAGGCAATGGTAATAATGGCAAATATGATGCCAATGCGAATCATATAAGAACCCAATCCCCTAGCGAAGATACTTTCGCGGGGACTAAAAGGCGGACGTTGCATGACATCCGGTTCTGGAGGTTCCACAGCTAATGCTAAGGCTGGTAAACCGTCTGTCACCAAGTTCATCCACAAAATTTGTAAAGGAGTCAGGGGAACGCCTCCCAAACCAATTAAGGGTGCGGCTGCAATTGTCAGAACTTCGCCAATGTTACTGCCGAGGATGTATTTAATAAAGCGGCGGATGTTGGTGTAAACAACTCTACCCTCTTTAGTGGCGCTGACAATGGTGGCAAAGTTGTCATCAAGTAACACCATGTCACTGGCTTCTTTACTGACATCAGTGCCAGTAATGCCCATTGCGATACCGATGTCAGCTTGTTTGAGGGCTGGAGCATCGTTTACACCATCACCTGTCATCGCCACAAATCGACCCCGGCGTTGCAGCGCTTGGACAATTCGCAGTTTGTGTTCTGGGGAAACTCTGGCATAGATGCTCACCAGGTCAACGTTTTGCTCTAATTCCTGGTCAGTCATCCGTTGCAATTCTTGACCTGTGAGAACGCGATCGCCTTCTTGGGCAATTCCCAAATCGGTAGCGATCGCTCGTGCTGTTAATTGGTGGTCGCCAGTAATCATCACTGGGCGAATACCTGCTTCTCGGCATTCTTGCACAGCTGCCCTGACTTCGGGGCGTGGCGCATCTAGCATTCCCACCAATCCCAGCCATACTAAGCCTTGCTCGGATGTCTCGTCCGAACCTTCCGGTGGAATTTCTAACAAAGGTTTGTAGGCAAAACCTAGCACCCGTAGACCTTTACTCGCCATCAGGTCATTTTCTGCCAAAATTTTCTGGCGTTGTTCTTCAGTTAAAGTAGCAGTGTCATTACCCAAATGAATTTGAGTACAACGTGCCAAGGTTAACTCTGGAGAACCTTTAGTAAACATTAAGTAAGGTTCAGATTGGAGAAAACCGGCGATCGCCGGGTCAACACCTCTCGAAGATGCTTCACCTGTGGCGACTCCCTCCACCTGAGAAATCACGCTCATCCGCTTCCGTTCCGAGGAAAAGGGGAACTCCGCAACACGAGGTAACTTACTGTTCCACTGGTCTTTTTCGATTCCGGCTTTTCCCGCCAGTGTTAACAATGCTCCCTCTGTCGGATCTCCCAAAATCGCCCATTCACCTTGTTCTTTTTGCAATACTGAATCATTACAAACAGCACAGGCTACTGATAACGCGGAAATTTCTGGAGACTCCTCTAGGGAAATTTTTTGACCATTTAACTGAAAGTCTCCCGTAGGAGCATAACCTTCGCCAGTGATGCGAAAAGTTTTGTTATTGGTGGAAATCGATTGCACCACCATTTTATTTTGAGTCAGGGTGCCGGTCTTATCAGAACAGATGGTCGTTACAGAACCCAACGTTTCCACTGCTGGCAATTTGCGAATCAAGGCATTTTGGCGCACCATTCGCTGGGTTCCCAGTGCCAATGTAACGGTAATTACAGCTGGTAAACCTTCTGGTACGACAGCAACCGCCATACTCAAGGAAACTTCCAAGAGTTCTTGGATGTTGCTAAAACCTCTGTCTTTGATGACACCGCCAACGACGACAATCGCCACCAGAATTAAAGAACCCGTAACTAGGACATTACCCAGTTGAGTCATCCGTTGTTGTAAAGGCGTAGGTTCACTTTCCACCGCCTGTAACATGGTGGCAATTTTGCCTAGTTCTGTAGTCATGCCGGTGTTCGTCACCAGAACCTTGCCGCGTCCTTGGACTACTTCAGTTCCTTGAAAGACGACATTGAGGCGATCGCCTAATGATGTTTCCTCCGGCAATTTTAGTGATGCCTGTTTATTCACCGCTTCGGCTTCACCAGTTAATGCCGACTCCCGCACTTGTAAATTAGACTGTTCGATCAAGCGTCCATCTGCGGCTATCTGCATCCCAGCTTCCAGCAGCATTACATCCCCCGGAACTAGTTCCTTGGCTGCTATCTCCACCAGTCTAGTGTCGCGGATGACTCGCACTAAAGGAGAGGTCATTTTTTTCAAGGCTGCCAAGGCTTTTTCGGCACGACTTTCTTGGACGTAGCCGAGTATGCCATTGAGGATGACAATTGCTAAAATCGCGATTGTATCTTTAAATGGCACTTCACCGGGCTTCAAGCTGCCCGATCGCAAAGCCATCAGGTCTAAAAACCCAGAAATCAGAGCCACACCAATCAGCATCAACAACATAATGTTCTTGAACTGATCCAACAGAATTTCCCAAGCACTACGGCCAGCAATTTCTTCAAGTTCGTTGGGGCCGTATTTTTGCAATCTCTGTTGAATTTCTTGGGGTGTTAAGCCACTGTCTGCATTACTATCAAGCAGGTCTAGCGCTTTATCAACTTCTAAACTATGCCAAACGGCGGCACCTTCAGGCAGAGAATTAGCAGACATCGTGTAGGTCACAGCAAATGGTTACAAAATTCGATCATAATTTAGTGATGGCAGGAATTCCATCTTCTAAAGTTACATTAAGGCGATCGCCCAGTTGTATGAGTGTATATGTAATTCTTAACATTTGTAAATTCCTCCCGTTTTGACATAGTATTATTTCTCACGAAAGAGTTTATCGGAACACATTGTACCGATAATTATTAGTACCCCGCTGTAAACGTGGCGATCGAGAACCACTAATTGATGTACTTGGTAAGAGCAACGCCCATTGTGGGTAGTCTTTTAACTCAGCACTCTTCATCCACCCCGATCGGGGGAGCCATTGCTCGATTAGGATTTTCCATATCCAGCAATTGGTGTGACGGCGGTAAAACCGCTTGAGTCATGTTTCCTCTCCTACCTAAAGGTGAGGGTTTTTTACACTTACCACAAGGTTTTATGAGTTTTGCACTCCCCACTTTGACCGTTAGCCAGATGTTTGGGCAAAAAACAATTCGACCGCTTACTGCTGCTGCGCTGTGTGGCATTACTTTCATCAAAGATAGACTGATTGCTATTGACAGTATCAAAGGGCATCTACTAGAGATCGATCCCACTTCTGACAACAGCAAAATTATCAATTCCCATCAAGTTGAAGAATTTACCGATGTCACTGGTTTAGCGGCGTGGGATGATACCCTCTGGGTGAGCCGAGAAAATAGTGTTTACTCGTGCAAGCTCGATGCTTTGGGTCTAGAACATTTTGTAACATTGCCTTATCCGGCTGATGGCGTTGCTGTTTGGGAAACAACAGTTTATGTCAGTTGCCAAAGGCTGGGCTACATTCTGGTTTTTGACCGCGAAACGCGAAAAGAGATTACCAGATTCTATGCCCCTGGAGTTGGGATAGAGAATTTGGCAGTCAACCAAGAAATGCTATGGATTTGCGATCGCACCGAACAATCAGTTTACGCGATGGACAGAGCCACGGGAGAGTTGCAATTCAGCGTTCTGACACCCTTTGAATGTCCTACAGGCATAGCAATCCATAAAAATGCCGAAACAGGCAAAGAAAGTATTTACGTCGCCTACGCCTCAGAGGAGCCTTATATCCGGGATAACCCGAATGCCGATCCAAGTCATGAGCTAACATTCCGCGATCGCACTTTTATTCATCCTCTGTATTATCATTACCAACCAGATAAGCGTTACGCCCTCTCTAATGGCTATCTGATTGAAATGTCTTATGCTGAGGAAATTGCACCCCTAGACGAGGTTTATTTACCCGATGTCGAATGGCGCATCGCCCTACCATCGGAGACTGAGCGTCAAAAGGTGAAACACGTTGAACCCATTGGTATACCCTTCACCGAACAAGTGATAGAAGGGCAACGTGTAGCAGTCTTTAAATTTGATTCTCTTGCCCCAGGTGAACGGCATATATTTGGCTGGAAAGCACTTTTGGAAGTTCGAGGGATTAAATATCGAATTACACCCAGAGATGTAGAAGACGTTCCTGAACTTTCCCCAGAATTACAAACACGCTACCTAGTGGATGACGACGATTTAGCAATGGATACTACCATTGTTCGCCGTGCCGCCAGAGAAGCGATTGGTTCTGAAACCAATGTGCTGCGGAAAATGCACAGCATCCGCAACTACGTTTATGATGAGTTATCCTACGGTATTAAACCTTACATTGATACACCAGATACAGTTTTAGAGCGGGGTGTTGGTTCTTGTGGCGAATATGTCGGCGTTTTACTTGCCCTATCCCGTTTAAATGGCATCCCCTGCCGCACCGTAGGCAGGTACAAATGTCCTCCCCATAGTGACTTAGTAGGAGTGCCGCTACAACCCGACTTTAATCATGTTTGGCTAGAATTCTACGTCCCAAATTTTGGTTGGTTGCCAATGGAATCAAATCCTGATGATATAGGTGAAGGTGGCCCTTATCCGACGCGCTTTTTTATGGGCTTATGCTGGTATCACATTGAAATTGGTAAAGGTATCACCTTTGAAACGGTGACAAGTCAAGGTGAACGGCTAACCAAAGAAGATATCCCCATCGGTGATTTGGCGATAAATCATATTCGGTTCACAATTCTTAAAGAATTACCGGACTTTTGAAGTAGGGCATTAGGAATTGGGGAAAGACCATGAGAAAGTGAGTAGGGTGTGTTATGCCGTAGGCTAACGCACCTTAATACTGTCTGCTTAACTATTATTTTCGTCTACTTCTAAGCTCTTATTCTCATTCAAGTATTGTTCAAACAATTCAAAAAATTTCTGTAGTGCCTCATGCCCGTCTACAGAATAGAAAAGAATTATTTTAGACCATGACTGACCTGAGTTAATTCCATATTTCTCTTCAATCCATGATTGAAAACCTTCAAATTCTCTTTCTGGCTCAGTTGGAGGTACGCCAACTTCTCTTCGAGCCAGACTATATCCTCGCAAACGCATATCTAGTTCAGTGATTGGACTAGCTCCTAAATACATTCCTGGTCTTTTCTTTATAGCGCCTAGAATCTCCTTGTAAATATCAAACCGAGGAAACATCAAATCCTGACGAAGCCTTAAAACGTCTTCACTTCCTTGAATTTGTGAATCATTTTTCTGTTTTATAAATTTTTCAAATAGTTCAAAAAAAAAAACTATAGAAAGCATTTCTGTCACTACCACAGGAAAATATAAGTATTCCAGCCCAAGATTGAGTCAAATTAGTTTTTGCTCTTTCTTGTATCCATTCTTGAAATCCTTCCATTGGGTCGCCTTCAGGAGTTAATCCTAAGTCACTTAGTTGACCTAAATACCCACTTACAAAGAAATCAAGACAAGTAATTGATGGCTTATCTATGTACATAACGGGATTTTCTTTAATCTTTTGGAGAAGCGTAGAAAGATTCATCATATTGATTACTCCAATTTAATTTAAGGACTAGAGTGTATTATGCCGTAAGCTAATGCACTTTAATACTCCCTCATTAACCACTAATTTCGTCTACTTATAAACTCTTATTCCTATTCAAGTATTCTTCAAAGAATTCAAAAAACTTCTGTAGTGCATTATGTTCATCTACAGAATAGAAAAGAATTATTTTAGACCATGACTGACCTGAGTTAATTCCATATTTCTCTTCAATCCATGATTGAAAACCTTCAAATTCTCTTTCTGGCTCAGTTGGAGGTACGCCAACTTCTCTTCGAGCCAGACTATATCCTCGCAAACGCATATCTAGTTCAGTGATTGGACTAGCTCCTAAATACATTCCTGGTCTTTTCTTTATAGCGCCTAGAATCTCCTTGTAAATATCAAACCGAGGAAACATCAAATCCTGACGAAGCCTTAAAATGTCTTCATTTTTTTGCATATTTGAATTGGTTTTCTGCTTTTTGAACTTTTCAAATAATTCAAAAAAACTATAGAAAGCATCTCTTTCACTACTAGAAATAAACAGAATTATCTCAACCCAAGATTGAGTTGTATTAATTTTTTCTCTTTCTTGCATCCATTCATTAAATCCTTCCAGTGGGTCGCCTTCAGGAGTTAATCCTAAATTACTTAGTTGACTTAAATACCCCCAGACAAAGGAACGAAGGCAAGTAATTGATGGCTTATCTATGTACATGACGGGATTTTCTTTAATCTTTTGGAGAAGCGTAAAAAGCTCTTTCATGCTAGCAACCTCTAATTTGGTGAAGATTTAGTAATTGAACAACTACATCGTGCTTTTATTAAGGTCAATCTTTTCTATCACGAGGGGACGAATTATTTGGCACTGTATCAGCACGAACCACATCGCTAATCCATTCTCCCTCAACATTATTGTTAGAATAATTTGCATAATCATCCCATGTCATGGTGTCGCCAGTTGAGTATTCATAAACGACTCCACGAGTTTGATTATTACCATCTCCATCATTTAAACGAATCCAGGTTACATAATCACCAGATGGAGGATAACCACCACCAAATTCAATACCTGGAGGTTGAGCTAAACTTCTAATTGCCCCTGGAGCAGGTCGCCAACTTCGAAAATGATGAGTTACAAATTTGTCAGGAGAACCAGACTTCCTGTAATGTACTGTTTGGTGAAATTTGTAATTATAAAGAACTGAAGATTGACCTTGTGGCCCACAAACTAAATTAAGTGGATAAAAAGAACAATATCTCTCCAGAGCTTTATTTGGAACCTGCTCATTTTGAGCTTTAGTTGTACTGCTAATTGCAGCCTTAGCAGTAGGAGCCAATTCCGACCCAGCAGCAGCACATTCAGGTTGAACAGCACAAGCGTCTAGAGACGACAGCAATGCATAAACAGTTTGAGGTAAAATCCCCTTAAATATTAGAACTAAAATAAATGTCGAAATTCCTACTAATCTAAATACAGATTTATTTGCGGTTAATCGCACTAGTCTTAACTCCTTACAACCAAAGAGAAAAATCGATGTATCTGACATCTAGGTTGTCTGATAGGAGAAGAGAATCAGTCCAGTAAAAATACGAGTATTTAGTAGATTTTTTTGAAAATTGAACCAAGGTAAATAACTAAACTAATTAACTATTAACTCTTAAACTTCTTAAACTGGGCAGTGGATATGATTGATGCTGCTTAAAATCGGCAAACTCACAGATAGAATTGAATGGGCAAAAGCGGCAGTGGGAGCCAGGATTAGGAGGGAATATTTTACTG
Organism: Nostoc sp. JL23; assembly: GCF_017115065.1. Lineage (NCBI taxonomy): Bacteria > Bacillati > Cyanobacteriota > Cyanophyceae > Nostocales > Nostocaceae > Nostoc > Nostoc sp. JL23. Next base: position 12,106 of record NZ_JABXKN010000091.1, on the reverse strand, counting down.
AAATTACTAGTTTCTTCCTGATATTTTTGCAAATCGTGCTGATGTTTATGAGCAATATTCGCTAACTCAAATTTTAAGGATTCTAATTCACTATTATTAATACTAATTAACTCTGACTTTTTACATATTTCTAAATTATAAAATGATGCAACAGCTTCTCGTCCAGGGTAAAGATAACGAGCAGCTAATAAGTAAACTAATGCCTGTCGTTTGTCAAAAGCCGATTTACCAGTTTTGAAATCCAAAATATGTAAAGTGCTATCAGACTCAATAAAAACGCAGTCCATAGCCGCGTATAAGCGAAAGCAATAATCTTCTTGCTCAACTACTATCGGTTTGGGAAAGCCTTCATCACCCGGAGTTAATTGGATAATATCTTTATCCAAAAGCAACGGCGAATCGTGATATTTTTGCAAAATTTGCAGCACGCGTTGCTGGACTTGAACGCTTGAGTTGCCTAATTTTAGTAGCTGGGCAACTCTTTCTACACCATCTGCTTGCTTCAACAGATGCGTGTGATGATGAAACTCGTAAACGCCTTTTTGAGCTAGTATGCCAATCCGCTGGGGCGCGGTGGCTTGCGTTAAAAGCGCTTTGACTTGTGGTTCGTGTTGCCGTGCTTTGATAAACCCCCGTCTCATCTGGCAATGCCAGCGTTCTTGCCCAGTCGCTGGGGCAACTAGAGACCAAAGGTGATAACTGGCAAAAGGTCGATCGGGGGTTGACATTGCTCAGAAACAGTGAGAGAAAATACGGTGGGGAGAAGTTTAAGCTAAGGCTTGCTTAGAAAAGAACTTCGGAGGATAGTTGCTGCTACACACGCTTTGCGGGAAGCTTTTATAGTACTGATAATGTACCGGAGCAAGTGGCAAAAATGTCTAGCAAGATAAAATTTGGTACCGATGGATGGCGAGGGATTATTGCCGATGACTTTACTTTCCCCAATGTGAGAAAAGTAACAAGGGCAATCGCCACTTACTTAGAAACAGCCTACACAAAAGATAGACCAGTACTTATTGCCTACGATACTCGCTTTTTAGCTGACCAGTTTGCCCAAACAGCGGCCCAAGTATTAGCAGACTTGGGTTGGACTGTGAAAATTACCGATCGGGATTGCCCTACACCAGTAATTGCCTACAATGCCCGTCATCTAAATTCTGCTGGGGCGTTAATGTTTACTGCTAGTCATAATCCAGCACCTTACTGTGGAATTAAATATATACCCGATTATGCTGGGCCTGCCACTCCAGAGATTACTGATACTATTGTGGCAAATATAGAAGGTGCATCGGATGAGTTGCCTGGGAGCAACCCATCAGGTTCAATTTCAATTTTCGATCCGAAACCAGATTACCTGAAATTTATCTACACTCTACTTGATGTAGAAAAGATCAGAAGCGCTAATTTAAAGGTAAAGTACGATGCTTTGTATTCTACCTCTCGCGGCTATTTAGATGAAGTTTTGCAACATAGTGGCGTTCAATTAGAAAGTTTCCACGATTGGAGAGATGTTTTATTTGGGGGTGGAATGCCAGAACCCAAAGGAGAACAGTTAGTTGAGTTAGTGGAAGCAGTAGTTCGCGATCAAGCTGATTTGGGCTTGGCAACGGATGGAGATAGCGATCGCTTTGGTATCGTTGATGAACAAGGAAACGTCCTCACTCCGAATACTGTGCTGCTACTTCTAGCACGTCATTTAATCAAAAACAAAGGTAAAACCGGCGCTATAGTCCGCACTGTCGCTACAACCCACCTGCTAGATAATTTCGCTGCTAAAAATGGGCTGCAAATTTACGAAACAGCAGTTGGTTTTAAATACATCGGTGAAAAAATGCGGGAAACTGCCGTATTAATTGGTGGAGAGGAATCAGGTGGTTTGAGTATTATTGGGCATATTCCCGAAAAAGACGGAGTATTAGCCGATATGCTGGTGGCAGAAGCGATCGCCTACGAGGGCAAACCGCTAAGTCAACTTGTTAAAGAAGCGATCGCTGAAGCCGATGGCCCACTTTACAACAACCGCCTAGACTTGCACCTCACAGAGGCGCACAAAACCGCTGTCATCGATTCCTTTACTAAAAATCCACCTACAGAGGTAGCAGGAATTAAAGTCAAGGAAGTGGGGCGTAAAGACGGTATTAAGCTGTATTTAGAAGAAGGTAGCTGGGTTTTACTGCGTCCCTCCGGTACAGAACCACTGGTGCGCGTCTACCTAGAAACCAACACTCCCGAAAAACTCACCCAAATCGCCCAAGAGTTAGAGAGTGCTATTGCTAAACTAGAGGCAGTAGCAGTTTAATCTGTCAGAGTTAGGAATTAAAAGTTAAGAGTTATGAATTAGGAGTTAAGAGTTGTAAATTAACAATTCTTAACTCCTCGTTTCTAATTTCGAGCAAAATATAACTCCTAACTTCTAACTCCTCATTTCGATCAAAGTATGAAAACTCTTGCTCCTTTTTTGACATCTCTAGTTGTAGCAGTTTGGGTAATTGCGATCGCAATTATTTCAGTCCAAAATGCCACACCCGTATCGTTAAAATTCTTAACATTCCAATCGATTCAGATACCAATGGGTTTAGTGCTAGCTTTTAGTGCCGTTATCGGATTAATTGGCATGGCGCTGCTGCAACCTCTGTGGGGACTTGCTGGTATTGGGCAGGGTAATTCTCGATTGGAAGACGATGCGGAATTTTTTGTTGACGATGAAGACTTTTGAGGTTTGAAAAAACACACAGAAGTAAGCCAGTTAAGTACTCTTGATCTGCTTGTATGCACATTCGTGCATACAATAGATTTAGATGGCGTATCAGTGGGATAGGGATAAGGCAGCAGGTGGAGGAAATTACCAAACTTTGATTAACGATGCCTTGCGTAAGTACATTCAGCAGTGTCGTGAACCGTTAGAAGATACATTAAGGCGAGTATTGCGAGAGGAACTTGAGCGCATTGGAAAATAAGGATATTTTGGCTTGCCTAAGCTATGCGGCTGATCGATAAAGGCTATGAGCGCAACTTATAAAGCAGATTTTAATTTGTGGATTGAACAGACAGCCCAACTATTGCGATCGCACTCCACTTGACACTAGAATAATCAGTCGCAATCTTGTAGAGATGATTGGCGATGAAAATTAAAGCAGTTGATTTTCCCGGTGTCACTGGTAGAGTCCATGAAGTTTGAGTGGGATGAGCGTAAAAACCAAAGCAACATCACAAAGCATGGTTTCGACTTTGCTGATGCTTTCCGATCGCAATTATCCAAAGTTCATATAACAGCACCTAAATTAGCAGTTTTGGGTTAGTTGTAGCTTCAGGTAATCAATGAAATCCAGAATTTCTGTATCAGTGAGTCGTAGACGCGTAGGCGTAGCCCGTCGTAGACATAGCTTGCCATGACAAAATCTGGTAAATCTATGACAAAGTTTCTGGATCAACACCAAGCATCTTCAACCTTTCCAGCAACATTTTCACTTGTTGTTCTGCTTCTACACGTCGCTGTTCTTCAAAAGTTGTGCGTTCTTCAGCTTCCCTGATGCGTTCTTCTGGTGTCAGCAATTTTTGCCCTTCCTCGTCATACCAGTACAGCCACTCCCGCACTATACCTTGATAAATTCCCCGTTCTCGCCCAATTCCTAAACCAATCTCTGGTAGCCAAACAGGATTTCCTGACATTAAAATATATTCTCCATCAACTAGGCGATACACCTCCAAAGGCGACTTTTTACGCCGAAGGGGACTATACACAACGTAGTACAAAATTCCTAATTTTTTGGCATAAAATTCTTTCTTGGTGCTATATTCTTCCCGATATATTTGGGAAACAACTTCTAGCGCTAAAATTGGCAGTTTCTTTTCTTCCCACAGCACATAACTTAGTCGCAAATCCTCATCAATGAAGCGTTTAACTCCTAAGCTGAGAAAACCATCAGGGACAATGGCTGGTCTGTCAGGGTCATAATAAATACCCATCTCAACACCAAAAAACCAATCCCATCGATCGCACCAAACCAAAGCTAGTATCGTTTTTAGCAAGCCGGGAATTAAATTTTGGAGTTCATTATCCACAGGGGTGTCATTAGAGTCCGGTAGTTCTTCGGAAGATGGCAAACAATGGAGCGGATTGTAGTTTAACATGAGCGGTTTTGCCAAATCTGATTTTAGATAGATTGTACGTAATCTATTGATATGCGATCGCATAGCAAGAATGAAAAGCCATTTTTAGCAATCGCCTTGTGTCTCTCTTCTCAGTAATTAAATATTTACAAGTGTAAAATTAATACATTAAATTCGTGTATTTTCGGTACTGACTACCAGAGTGTCTAACTGACAATAGCAAAAAAGGGTGGAATATTGCTCAACTAGAACATTCCAGAAGTCACAAAGTATTCAATTTCATGGTTAATTTAGTAGCTGGGCTGATTACCTATACCTACCAAGAGAAAAAATCTTCTCTCAACCTGGACTCAGAAAATGTGGCGCAGCTGGAACTTAGCTAATTTTTAGCCCAATTTTTGAGTTTTACCTAAGTATCTGATATGTCACCACAGATCCATTCACAAGTTTTAATCAAAAACTTCCTAACGGTTTTTTTGCCATTGTCAGCTTTAGTTGGGGTTGTTATTGGGACTATCTATTACCAACAGGTACAAACCGAGCAAGTTCTGCTCAAAACAAATGAACTCCGTAAGGTAGATTTAGAAACTAAAGTCATCAGCGGAGACTTTCACTCGGTTGTCTCAGATTTGATGGTTCTCTCTAAACAAAACGAGCTACAAAAAATTTTAGAGGGACTGGATAAACAACAACAGGCACTTTCCCAAGAATTTTTATTATTTTCTCAATATAAAAAACTTTACGACCAAATCCGCTTTTTGGATCAATCAGGTAAGGAAGTTGTCAGAGTCAACTTTAACCAAGGTGAGCCAGAGATTGTCCCTGAAGAAAAACTGCAAGTTCAAGCCAAGCGTTACTGGTTTAATGACACTTTGCGGTTAAACCAAGGACAAGTATTTGTCTCTCCCCTTGACCTCAACATCGAACGAGGTCAGGTTGAACAACCCTTGAAGCCAATTATCCGCTTTGGCACTCCCATTTTTGATAGCCGTGGGCAGAAACGAGGCGTTGTAGTGCTAAATTATTTCGGCGCAAAACTGCTAGACAATTTTAATCAAACTTTTGCTAACGCCTCTAGTCAGGGAATGCTACTGAATGCCGATGGCTACTGGTTAAAAGGGGCGAAGCCTGAAGATGAATGGGGATTTATGTTTCCCGCTCGCAAAAACCGCACTTTTGGCACAGCTTTTCCTCAAGCATGGCAGCAGATTTCTCAACAAGAATCGGGACAATTCCAAACTGCTGAGGGAATGTTCACTTTTACCACAGTTTGCCCACTTGTCGAAGGGCAAAAATCTAGTACGGGAGCAGGACAAGCTTTTGCGCCAAGCCAAAATCAAATTGATCCTAAATCCTATCACTGGAAGATTGTCTCGCGGGTATCGCCAGAGACGTTGACAACCAAATTAAACCGATTTTTGAGTCAATTGTTATTGCTATACGCTGGGTTAATAGGACTAATTGGCATTGGTTCTTGGCTACTAGCAAGAGCTAGTGTAAATCGTCAGATGGTGCAGTTAGAGTTAAGGCAGTCTGAAGTCCAATTGCGAGAGCTAGTTGAGCGGGAGAAAATTCTTAAAACTCGTCTATCTAGTCAAATTCGCAACTCGCTGGATCTAAATACGATTTTGAGTACAGTAGTGGTTGAAGTTCGGGAACTGCTACAGATTGATCGATGCCAGTTTTTTTGGTGTCATCAAGAAGATGAATCTACTAGCTTTGAATTGAGTCAGCAAGCTTGCGCTCCCGATTTAACAGAACCTTTAGGCTGTTCTCCTATCCAGAATGTGGAAGCGCTGAGTGAGGCTGTTATGCAAGGGAATTTGCTTTGCTTTGATGACATTTCAACAGATTCGTGGCTTGATTTCAAGAGTCGGAATTTACTGGTGACATTGGGCTTTAAGTCGCTACTAACAGTTTCAATTCAAACTCAGTCGGATCGCTTGGGTGTGATTGTCTGCGAACATAGTAGAGAGCTTCGCCCTTGGAGTGATGATGAGGTGGAAATCATTCGAGGTGTGGCTGACCAGTTAGCGATCGCTATTGACCAAGCGCAATTGTATAATCAAAGCCGCGCTGCTACTGCTACTGCCACTACTCAGGCAGAACAACTCAACCAAGTTTTGCACAATCTCAAAGAAACTCAATCTCAACTAATTCAAACTGAAAAAATGTCGAGTTTAGGTCAATTAGTCGCTGGGGTAGCTCATGAAATCAATAATCCAGTTAACTTCATCTACGGCAACCTGACCCATGTAAATGAATATATGCTGGGCTTATTGAAACTGGTAGAACTCTATCAAAAAACTAATGCTAGTCCAACACATGAGATACAAGTCCACATAGAAGCAATCGACCTTGACTTTATGATTGAGGATCTACCTAAAATCCTAACTTCAATGGAAATGGGAGCTAATCGCATTCGTGAAATAGTTCTATCCTTGCGGAATTTTTCTCGACTTGACGAAGCAGATATGAAACCTGTCAATATTCATGAAGGTATTGATAGCACACTACTGATTTTACAAAATCGCTTCAAACAAACGTCTGGAAATACCGCAATTGAAATACTAAAGGAATATGGTGATATCCCTTTAGTAGAGTGCTATGCCGGACAACTCAATCAGGTGTTTATGAATCTGATCGGTAATGCCATTGATGCCCTGGATAGTTATAACAGTAAGCGAACTCTTGAGGAAATAGAAGCTAAACCCAGCCAGATTGTAATTCGTACTGAGTTACGCAACTTGGATCGTATAACTGTGCAAATTGCAGATAATGGACCTGGTATGACCGAAGTCATTAAGCAACGATTATTTGATCCTTTCTTTACCACAAAAGCCGCAGGTAAAGGCACTGGATTAGGATTAGCAATTAGCGCTCAAATTGTCACAGAAAAACACAACGGAGCTATTTGGTGTATTTCCGAACCAGGACAGGGAGCAGAGTTTTGGGTAGAGATTCCGATTAATCAAAGTTCTAAACTAGGGACTGCAAGTACTGCGACTCTATCCAGAATTTGATGCTATTCTGGTCAAATGAAAAATGACATAACTAATATTAGCGATGTCTACGACGGGCTACGCCTACGCGCTGATTTTAATAGCCCTTGGAAAGAAATAATAGAAGCCTATTTTCCCCAAGCCATGCATTTCTTTTTTCCAGAAACTTCTGCATTAATTGATTGAGAACCTCCATACGAGTTTCTAGATAAAGAATTTCAGCAAATAGCTATTGAAGCTGAACAGGGTAAGAGATATGCCGATCAACTAGTCAAAGTTTGGCAAACCCAAGGGGAAGAACTTTTTGTAATAAATATATCTACTCACTTACCCTATACAGGATTTTTGAACTCACCTCTATGATTTGTTTTTTACTTTAATAAATCAAACTTTACAAGTGAGTAACAAAAAGGGCAGGTACAAAACCCGCCCTCAAAGTAATCAATATTTAAACTAAACTAGCGATCGCAACTTAATTACCAATTTCCGGCGCACTCAAAGAAACCTTTAGTGTTTCGTCTTTTTGCTGTGCTAATGTCGGCACGGAATCACGCAATCTTGCGGTCAATTGTACAGTTGTAGCGTCGTACATCTGAGTCAGCAATTTTGGATAGAAACCAATACCAATAATTGGAATTAACAAACAGGCAATGATAAATACTTCACGGGGTTCGGCATCTATCAAAGCTTGGTGAGAAACTAATTCCTCGTTCTCTTTACCGTAGAAAATTTCTCGCAACATCGACAGCAGATAAATCGGAGTTAAAATCACTCCCACTGCCATCAAGAACACCACGATCACTTTGAAGGTAGAGCTATAAGCATCGCTAGTAGCAAAGCCCACAAATACCATCAATTCTGCCACGAAACCGCTCATCCCTGGCAATGCCAAAGAAGCCATTGAACAGGTGGTGAACATGGCGAAAATTTTCGGCATTCTCTTAGCGACACCGCCCATTTCATCCAACATCAGGGTGTGGGTGCGATCGTAAGTTGCCCCTACAAGGAAGAACAAACTCGCCCCAATTAACCCGTGGGAAACCATTTGCAATACTGCCCCACTCAATCCCAAATCGGTGAAGGAGGCAATACCAATCATCACAAAGCCCATGTGAGAAATTGAGGAGTAGGCAATTTTTCGCTTTAGGTTTCGCTGGGCAAAGGATGTCAAGGCAGCGTAGATGATATTAACTACCCCCAAAACCACCAACACTGGTGCAAAATAAGCGTGGGCATCGGGGAGCATTTGAGCATTCATCCGAACTAAGGCGTAACCGCCCATTTTCAGCAGAATACCTGCTAATAACATGTGTACTGGGGCTGTAGCTTCACCGTGGGCATCAGGTAGCCAGGTGTGCAAGGGAATAATCGGCAACTTGACGGCGTAAGCAATCAGGAAGCCAGCATAAAGGGCAAGTTGGAAATTCAGAGCGAAATCTTTTAAGGCGATCGCTCTCATGTCGAATGTCACCGTATCGCCGTAAAATCCCATTGTCAGGGCAGACAGCAAAATAAACAGCGAACCGCCAGCGGTGTATAAAATAAATTTGGTCGCTGCATATTGCCGCCTTTTGCCTCCCCAAATCGACAGCAGAAAGTATATCGGCACCAGTTCCAGTTCCCACACCAGGAAAAATAACAGCATATCCTGGACAGCGAACACGGCAATCTGACCGCCATACATTGCCAAAATCAAGAAGTAAAATAGCTTGGGCTTGAAGGTGACAGGCCAAGCTGCTAAAATCGCCAGCGTGGTAATGAATCCAGTCAAAATAATTAGGGGCATGGACAAGCCATCAGCCCCTACTGACCAATTCAAACCCAATTGTGGTACCCAAGGGTAACTTTCCACCAACTGCAAATTTGGATTGGAGAAATCATACCCAGTATAAAAAGCGTAAACAATTAGTGCAAAATCTATCAGCCCTACGACGAGGGAGTACCAGCGCACTGTTTTGCCTTCTTTGTCAGGGATGATGGGAAGAAGTAGCGACGCGGCTATTGGCAACAGAATAATCGTCGTCAGCCACGGGAAATTAGCTGTATTCATCACAATTTGTCTGCTATCAAAATCATGTTTGGCAAAAAGTCACTAGTTATTAAGTAACAGCTTTTTGGGGATTTCGTCTTCCTCGTTAGGTTGATTTAATTAAATTGGCAATCCCCTATTTTTCCTCTTGGGAGTCTTTTTTGACCATTGTGGGTGCGGAATGTGCGTTGTGATACTCTTAGTCAAGTCAAAAATTTACCCTAAAAAAGCCGCTAGACTAGAATTTTACGATGCGATCGCGTAGCCCAACCCATCGCTAAAAATACATGATGCTGTTTGGTGGTTATTGAAAAAAGCGATTTGGTGCAAAAAAAGCATGACATAAAAAATAACCCCTATGATAATCGCACAAATTGAAAGTCAGATTCGTTATGTCATACCTGAATGTGTCTTCGTTCTACTGCTATAAAATAAATTGACTTTTTCACGCTTAACAATTAGCTCTAACGGACTGCGAAACCGAAGACGCAGGTTATTGAATTGTTTGATAGAAAATTTTTCCATTCAAACCCAAGGGGCGATTAAAAAACTGGTTAAGACATAAATTGTGCTTACTTAACCAATCCTCTAGCTTTTACAGGAATCTCAATCACAAACTTTGTGCCTTCCCCCAGTGTGGATTCACACCAAAGATTACCGCCATGCTTATCAGTCACAATTTGATAACTCATAAATAAACCCAAGCCAGTGCCTTTGCCAACGGGCTTGGTGGTGAAGAAAGGATCAAACAGTTTAGAGCGAATCTCTTCTGGAATGCCTATTCCATTGTCAGAAATCATAATCATCACTTGGCTTGTATCGATTTGATGAGTTTGAATCCAGATGGTATTGAGGTTGGCTGAAATGTCTTGGAACGAACGCCCCTGATTAGATTCTTCTAATGCATCGATAGCATTGCTCAAAAGATTCATAAACACTTGATTAAGGGAGCCAGCATCACATTCAATCAGTGGTAATTGACCATACTCTTTAATAAGCTGGATCTGGGGGCGATCGGCTGTCGATTGCAATCGATGTTGAAAAATTACCAAGGTACTATCAATGCCTTGATGAATGTCTACCGCTTTCAATCCTGCTTCATCCAAGCGTGAGAAGTTACGCAGTGATAACACAATAGTAGAGATGCGCTCGGTACCGATTTGCATGGACTGAAGAATCTTGGTAACATCTTCTTTTAAAAAATCCAGTTCAAGTTTATCCAATTCTGCGTGCAGGGCAATAGGTGGATTTGGATATTGCTGTTGGTAAGCTTCCAATGCTCTCAGCAGACCTTGGATATACTCAGAAAGATAAATTAAGTTGCCATCAATGAAACTAACAGGATTATTAATTTCATGGGCAACCCCTGCCACCATCTGTCCCAATGCAGACATTTTTTCACTGTGAAGCATCTGTAATTGGGTCTGTTTAAGCGTTTGTAGGGTTTGCTTCAGAGCCGTATTCTTTTCATTCAATTCTTCAGTCCTCTGTTGAACTCGAGCTTCCAGAGTTTCATTAGTTCTGGCTAATTCGGCAAAAGCTAAACGCAGCTTGGTTTGTGCTTGTGTTCGTTCTGTGATCGTCGCTGTCAGCACAAGAATGGTGAGTGTAATCACGCCAATAAACGATTGCAGTTGGATCAAAGATTGGTTGAGATCCTCAGTCACAAAACCACCTTTGCCATTGACGGTTGCAATCACAGCGATCGCAGCCACAATAAAAGTTAACAGCGTTGCACCCGGTTGCCCCAGTCGAAAGGCAGACCAGATCAACATCGGAATTAACATATACTCCAGGTGATATCCCTTACCAAAAGCAACTTTGCCGATGAAAATGACCAACCCGATCAGGATAACTGGCTCTACTACGCTGAACCAGAATCTTAAACGGTGTGAGTTTGCTCTTGAGTGTCGAATATCAGAGAGATTTTCACAATCCTCTGATGTTGAACTGAGGGATAACCATTGCCAGATTGGATGTTGTTTTTTTTGAATAAATTGCCCCCAACTAAGCAGAATCGGGGTGACGATAAAAATTCCCGAAACATTAGAAATCCACCAGGTAAACCAAACTGTCCCATAAGCTGTCCAGGGAACTTTACCACTCAAGGCCAAGCAAGCCACTCCAACAGTTGCATTGATGCTCGGCCCCACCATGCCGGTTAAGATCAAAAATTTGAACACGTCGCTGACACGTTCTAAGGGATAGTGAAGGCTGCTAGTTTTCCGCAGCAGAAACCCACCCAACATAGTCCCCAGGGTTGTTCCGATCGCAATTCCCAAAACTGGCAGCGTTGAAATCACTAAGGATAAGAAATTTGTTGGATCTCGGAACGCCCAGAAATTGGCGAGAAATGAACCCAACAAAACACCGTACCCGATCCAGTTACCAAACAACAGAACAGCCCCAGCAGCAATTCCATCCGGGGGCCAAACTGGAGTCACATCCTGAGGTGTGGAGGCAAGATGACGTGAAATTTCAGCCATTTCATAGTAGGCGATCGCCAAAACAACGGTGCCTCCGATTTGTCTTAGGGAATGAGGGAATATAGGGGATTTTTGTTGAATCATCCGTTGTTTTAGCTGCTTGATATCAAGGTTGCTTGTCTTTACATAGAATGCCCTTTTCTCTTAGAGGTTGTTTGAAAAGTCTAATTTATTACTTACCGGGCGACTAGAAGTCGCGGCTATACAGACAAAACCTGCGGAGGCAGGTTAAAAACCCTTGATTTTGATTAGTCCATACCAATCAAGTTTGAGATTTTCCTGCTAAACACCAATTATCTAGCTGGTATTTTATTTTTACGCAAGCCCCAACGCTCTTTTTTTTTACTCCAGTCAGTTTTTTTTGCTGCATCTTCTAGCGTTGGTTTTAATTTTTCTGTCAAAATAATCGCAAAGCTTGCACCTTGGTTGAGTCGATGGGGGATATTATTCCCCGCACCTCTCAGTTAAATCTGGGCGTG
>NZ_JABXKN010000099.1:0-21867 GCF_017115065.1 Nostoc sp. JL23 | reverse complement strand
TCACTGGTGGATTAAAATCGGGGCTTAATCGTAAGTGATTTACCGAACATGATATTATACTCCAGACACCTTTGTACTTGGAATTTAAATGCACCTTATGGACACTTCCTCCTACCTCATCATGGTTTTATGTGGGGTTGTGGGTGTTTTCTTTCCCATCAAGATTTGTAATTAGTATTCAACTGGATATGATATCAGAAAGTTTGCGGAACACCAGTGGTTCAACCCTGTGATATCTGATACAAGTAAGTTATGATCGTGGACATTAACTTTTTATTGTTCAGATGTCAGCTAAAATCATCCTTACCGTTATTCAAGGACAATTATTAGGACAGCAATATATTTTTGATTGCCGCAGTAGCTGCATAATCGGTAGAAGTGCAGATTGCAATCCCCAGTTACCAGATGATGAAAATCATCGGGGCATCTCCCGCTATCACTGTCTACTAGATATTAATCCTCCTGATATTCGGGTGCGGGACTTTGGTAGTAAAAATGGCACTTACATTAACGGTAAAAATATTGGACAACGCCAACGAAATCAAACGGCTGAAGAAGCTGTAAAAGTCCAGTTTCCAGAGTATGACTTACAAACAGGCGACGAAATCAACTTAGGTCACACTGTCTTTAAAGTTAGTATAGAAGTACACCATAAAGAGATAAATCTACCAACCCTCATCCCTGACGATGTTACTGTCAACAATAACCCGCTAAAACAGGCTTATTTCTTAGATATCATCAAATATTTTCTCAATTTAGCTGAGAGTGGCGATCGCAACCTCAAAGCAATTAGCGGTTATAATCTTGTCAAACTTCTCAGCACTAGTGAATTCGGGGAAGTTTATTTAGCACAGCATAATCAGTCTGGCAAGTTCATAGCCTTAAAGGTCATGTTACCAGCAGTGGCGGCGAATGACTTCGCTGTGCAGATGTTTCTCCGGGAGACGGAAAACACTAAGGCTTTGCAACATCCTCATGTAGTGCAACTGATGGATTGTGGCTTCTCGGACATCATCTTCTTTTTTACAATGGAATATTGTGAGGGCGGTACTGTATGGGATTTCATGCAACAACTGGATGGTCGATTGTCTGTTGATATTGCTGTACCGATTATTCTGCAAATTTTAGACGCTTTAGAATATGCCCACAATGTTGAACTGCCTTATGTCAAACTGGCTGATGGTAAATTTGGCAAAGGTAAAGGTATAGTTCACCGCGACCTCAAACCGAGTAACATCTTCCTGACTAATATTGACGGAAAACTGGTGGCTAAAATCGGTGATTACGGCTTATCTAAGGCCTTTGACTTAGCTGGTTTAAGTGGTCAAACTTTGACTGGTACTCAAGCTGGTACTCCCGTTTTTATGCCGCGACAACAGGTGCTTAACTTTAAATATGCCCAGCCAGAGGTAGATATTTGGGCAGTTGCGGCTTGTCTCTACAATATGCTAACAGGTTGTTTCCCCCGCAACTTCACAGGCGATCCCTTTCTGGCAGTTTTACAAAATAATCCCATACCAATTCGCCAACGAGATGCAACAATTATGCAACCCCTAGCGCAGGTGATTGATTTGGCGTTGATTGATAAGCCAGAAATCCACTTTAAGAGTGCAGCTGAGTTTAAGCAGGCGTTGTTAAGTGCGTTGTCATAGTAGAGTTTACAGGATTTTTTATCTATTTAATCCACATCTGTCGTCGGGGCGTCCCGCAGGGATGAAATATTTTTTTATTGCTAGTTCCTAGAACGCACGGCGTAAATAAATCATTCAAAATCAATCAAATCCTTGCGGTATAGGAATTACGAATTATGTAGCTTGCTTCTCGCCGGAGGTGAATATTCCGAATTACGAATTCCGCATAATGGTGACAGCTAATTGAAAGCGTCAAAATAGAAGACACAGGCTTTGTACAAAAAGCCTTGCCTTGATTAACGGAGTTATTATCAGTGGTATTACAAGTACAAACAAGCGCCTACGAAGCTAAAACCCAAGAAATTGCTAAACAACTTCTAGCCGCAACGCAGGAAAATCGTTCGTTTTTTTCTTCCCTGCGGGATCAAATGCGTTGGGATGATAAATTACTAGCTTGGGCGATGAGTAATCCTGGCTTGCGGGTGCAACTATTTCGCTTTATAGATACGCTACCTGCTTTGCACAGTAAATCAGAAATTGCCTCACATTTACAAGAATATTTAGGCGATGAATCTGTAGAATTACCGTCAGCTTTGAAGGGGATGCTAAACTTTGCTAACCCCGACTCGATGCCAGGACAAGTTGCAGCTACAACTGTTGGGACAGCGGTTGAGACGCTTGCCCATAAATATATTTCTGGGGAAAATATTAAACAAGTCATCAAAACAGTTGAACGCCTACGAAAAGAAAAAATGGCTTTCACCATCGACTTACTTGGGGAAGCCGTAATTACCGAAGCGGAAGCGCAGTCTTATCTAGAACGCTATCTAGAATTAATGCAACAATTGGTGGAAGCATCAAAGAATTGGGCAGTTATTCCGGCGATTGATGAGGCTGATGGCGAACCAATACCCAAAGTTCAGGTTTCTGTTAAATTAACGGCGTTTTATTCCCAATTTGACCCATTAGATGCTAAAGGTAGTGAGGAGCGAGTTAGCGATCGCATTCGGATTCTCTTACGTCGTGCTAAAGAATTGGGCGCAGCTGTACATTTTGATATGGAACAGTATGCCTATAAGGATATAACTCTCAGCATCCTGAAAAAACTGTTACTAGAAGAAGAATTTCGGCAACGCACAGATATTGGCATGACAATTCAAGCATATCTGCGTGATAGCGAACAAGATACCGAAGACCTAATTTCCTGGTTGAAACAGCGTGGTTATCCTCTGACAATTCGCTTGGTGAAAGGCGCATATTGGGATCAAGAAACTATTAAAGCAGCCCAAAAGCATTGGCCACAGCCAGTCTACAACGACAAAGCCGCAAGTGATGCTAACTTTGAAACCATCACTCAGTTGTTGCTAGAAAATCATCAATATGTCTATTCTGCCATTGGTAGCCATAATGTGCGATCGCACTCTCGCGCCATTGCCATCGCTGAAAGCTTAAATGTCCCCCGCCGTCGCTTTGAATTACAAGTCCTCTACGGTATGGGTGATAAAGTTGCCAAGGCATTGGTTGACAAAGGTTATCGAGTCAGAGTTTACTGTCCCTACGGTGAATTGTTGCCAGGAATGGCGTATTTAATCCGGCGGTTGTTGGAAAATACAGCTAATAGTTCTTTTTTACGGCAAAATCTCGAAAATCGACCAATTGAGGAATTATTAGCAGCGCCGATTGTCAAAGAAGAAAAAAACTCTTTAACTCCTAACTCCTCACTCCTAACTCCTCACTCCCATTTCCTCGGTGCAGCTGATACCGATTATGCGGTGGAAGAGATCAGAACGAAAGCGGCGCAAGCTTTCCAAAGCGTTCGTCAACAATTGGGTAAAACTTATTTGCCGTTAATTAATGGGGAATATGTTAATACGCCGGAATTTGTTGATTCTCTCAACCCTTCTAATTTCAGTGAAGTAGTTGGTAAAGTAGGCTTAATCAGCGTTGAACAAGCTGAACAAGCCATGCAAGCAGCCAAAGCCGCATTTCCTGGGTGGAAGAAAACACCAGCTAAACAACGCGCTGATATTTTGCGGAAAGCGGGTGATTTGATGGAACTCCGCCGCGCTGAACTTTCAGTTTGGATAGTTTTGGAAGTTGGGAAACCAGTTAAGGAAGCTGATGGAGAGGTTTCGGAAGCGATAGACTTTTGTCGGTACTACGCTGACGAGATAGAACGGTTAGATAAAGGTGTGAATTATGACATATCTGGTGAAACAAATCGTTATATATACCAACCACGCGGTATTGCTGTCGTGATTTCTCCTTGGAATTTCCCGCTCGCGATCGCATGTGGAATGACTGTTGCAGCCTTGGTTTCAGGGAATTGCACTCTTCTCAAACCTGCGGAAACATCTTCTGTAATTAGCGCAAAACTCACAGAAATTTTAATAGATGCTGGTTTTCCCAAAGGTGTCTTTCAATACGTGCCAGGCAAGGGTTCGCAAGTCGGCGCATACTTGGTAAATCATCCAGATACTCATGTAATTGCTTTTACTGGTTCTCAAGAAGTGGGCTGTAGAATTTATGCAGAAGCAGCAATATTAAAACCTGGACAAAAGCACATGAAACGGGTGATTGCTGAAATGGGTGGCAAAAATGCCATCATTGTCGATGAAAGTGCTGATTTAGACCAAGCAGTTGTAGGAGTAGTGCAATCGGCATTTGGTTACAGCGGCCAAAAATGTTCTGCTGCTTCCAGGGTGATTGTGCTCGAACCAATTTATGATGCCTTTGTGCAACGATTGGTGGAAGCGACAAAATCCTTGAACATTGGAGAAGCAGAGTTACCGAGTACACAAGTTGGGCCAGTCATTGATGCTAATGCCCGCGATGGCATCCGCGAGTATATTGAGAAGGGTAAGGCAGAAGCAGAAGTGGCGTTGGAATTACCATCACCCGAACAAGGATATTTTATCGGGCCAGTCATCTTTAGTGAAGTCTCACCAAATGCGGTAATTTCCCAGCAAGAAATTTTTGGTCCTGTGCTGGCGGTAATTCGGGTGAAAGATTTCCAGGAAGCGTTAGCAGTCGCCAATGGTACAAACTACGCCTTAACTGGCGGACTTTATTCTCGAACACCTTCGCACATTCAGCAGGCGCAGACAGAATTTGAAGTCGGCAATTTGTATATCAATCGCAATATTACCGGAGCGATCGTTGGACGGCAACCCTTTGGTGGATTCAAACTTTCTGGAGTCGGTTCTAAAGCAGGTGGCCCTGACTACTTACTGCAATTTTTAGAACCACGCGCGGTGACAGAAAATATTCAACGTCAAGGTTTTGCACCAATTGAAGGAGCAGATTAAACTAACGTGAATTCCACGGTTTACATAGTGTCCGCCTAATTAGCCCAATCAAAACACCTCTCCCTGATTTTACTACGTAAAACCCTCCTTCTCCAAGTCCTACGGTGTACACATATCTTGGTAATGAAGCCCCAATCCTGGATTTACCCCCCTTAATCCCCCCGATGCATTGGGGAGAAATATCCAGTTCTCCCCCTTACCAAGGCTATCCATTAATCACATCTTTCTTAACAAAGCTGAAAAGCTGATAATTGGCGGTTTTCACGGTTATGATTGATTAGTCAACTTGACAAATGAATCAATAGGTGGATTGCATGAGAAATGTGCTGGTGTGACCTACCGTTTCCTTCATTGCTCTAATCGGTTTGGTGGGCTAATTTCCAGGTTGCGGCGATATCGTGTAATCGTCGCAATCTTCTCCAAATGGTCTTAACTCCTGGCTCTCCATCGCCTTTACGACCTAAAAAACCACCGAGCAGGGCAATCATGCGTATAAATAGTTCCCAGACAAAATGATTGTTTTGTGTTGGGTTGCGTTTTACTTAACCCAACCTACATTTTATTTGTGAGCTATCAAATACTAAAAAGGGGCGGGCTTTTCGGCCCACCCCACAAGAAAATGATAAAGAGTGAATAACTCTTGGTTAATATCGAATTCGTGGGTCTACATAAGCATTTAAAATATCAATCAAAATGCTGGCACTCACAACGATCGCACCAAAAAATACTAGCACTCCCTGGACTGTGGGATAATCACGATCTGCGATCGCTTGATACAATCGATTAGCTAACCCAGGCCAAGAAAATGTTACCTCTGTCAAAATTGCCCCACCCAACAGAGAAGCAAAAGTTAATCCCAAGACTGTAATCACTGGAATTAGCGCATTCTTTAAGGCATGGGAGGCTAAAATCTTATTTTCACCAATACCTCTCGCTCTAGCGGCTTCTACATAATCTGCTTGCAAGGTTTGCTTTAAATTCACTCGCACAATTCGTTCAAAAATCCCACTGAGCAAAATTCCTAAAGTGAGACTCGGTAGGGCAAGATGGTGCAAAGATGCCAAAAACTGGGTGAAATTTCCACCGAGTAGGCTATCAATTGTATACAATCCAGTGACAGGAGTGGGAGCCGGCAGATTGGGCGGAAAGCGGTTGGAATTAGGAAACCAACCCAATTGGACTGAGAAAATCAACTGCAATAGCATTCCCGCCCAAAACATCGGAAGTGCGTAGGTGATGATACCAAATAAGCGCCCGCCGACATCAAAATATGTCCCAGGACGAGAAGCAGAAAGAGTCCCAACCGCAATTCCGACGATGAGTGCAACCGCCATACTACATACTGCTAACTCCACCGTCGCCGGGAAATATTGCCCAATGATATCCCAAACATTTTGTCCCCGGCTCATTAAAGAGGTTCCCAAGTCAAAGCGCAGTATGCTTCCCAAATAATTTAGATACTGTAGCCACAGGGGAAGATTTAAACCGAGTTGTTTTCGCAATTCTTCTTTGGCTGCTTCTGGCGCACGTCCACCAAGAATTGCATCTGCTGGATCTCCTGGTGTTGCTCTTAGTAAAAGAAATACAATGGTGATGATCGTTAATAGCTGAAGTGGCGCAAGAAGCAAGCGAGAAACAATGTAATATTGTAAAGCTTTAGAACGAGACATAAGTAATTTAAATTTTAAAATTCACAAAGCACTTTTGGGAACTATTTTAGCTATCAAATAGATAGATATTGAACAAGAAATTTTTTATCGAATAGTCAAAAGTCAATAGTCAATAGTTATTACTAATGACTAATGACTAATGACTAATGACTACTTTTTAAGTGTCTGGTAAAGTAAAATTTGGGTAGGGTTAAGTTTTACGCCATTAACACCATTTCGGGCAAATACATAGTCTTTGTTTTGCCATAAGGGAACGTAAGGTACATCAGTAGTAACTTGCGTTTGAATTTCGTTAAAAATTTTCTGACGCGCTTCAGGTTTTTGTTCTTTGCGTTGCCCATCAATCAATTTATTTATGGCTTCGTTATAGTAGAACGAACCCTGAGTTTGACTGCCTCCATCTTCGCATCCTTTAGCAACAGAACCTTTGTCACAAGATAAAAATGGTTGGACGTAATTATCTGGATCTAAAAAGTCTGGATACCAATCAAGTAAAGCTGCCGGATACAAACCTTTGGCAATGTCTTTAAAGAAGGCAGGCCCTTCCGCTTGGGTAACTTCAAATTGCAGTATTCCATCCATTTTGACATCCACAAGGGATTTGAGTGTCTGCGCTGCCAAACTCCGAGTAGGTGAACTAGAAGGATACCAAACTTGCACTTTTGCAGGATTTTCTTTGGAGAAGCCAGCAGTAGTTAATAATTTTTTAGCTTGATCGAAGTTAGCATCGCCATATTTATCTTTGAATAATGGCACAGAAACTTTAAATGTCGTGGGAATCATGCTATAAAGCGGATCTGCTTGACCAAGTAAGACTCGCTCATTTAAAAGTGGACGGTCAATTATGGATGCGATCGCTTGTCTTACCTCTAATTTATCTAAAGGCTTTTGATTCCGGTTTAATACCAGATAACTTACTACACTACCTTCTGCTGCGATCGCTTGCCAATCCCCTTTTTTTCCACCTTCTTCTAAGCTCCGATTTTGATCTGGTTGCAGTGACAGATAAGCTACATCGACTGCACCTGTACGAAAAGCATTAAACAAATTAACTGGACTAGTTTGAATTTGGAGATTAACACCCTTGTTAACTGGTTTTTCTCCCCAATATTTATCAAACACATCAAATCGGATAGAATCAGTACCATACTGTCCTAATTTGTAAGGGCCAGTTCCCACAAAAATATTCGGCTTGAATCTACCAGCGCCGACTTCGTAAGCTTTTGGCGAAACTGCACAAATTCCAGGAAATGCCAGCAGTGAGGGAAAAGCTGCAAAGGGCTTTTTGAGCTTGATTGTCAACTCATACTCGCTTGTAGGTTTTATCGAATCTACTATATCAGCTAGTAAGAATGAGGGTTTTCCTTTATTTTCAATAAAGCGCTGAATGGTAAAGGCCATTGCTTGAGCATTGAAGGGAGTATCATCATGAAAAACTACTCCCTGGCGTAAGGGGATGGTATAAGTTAGGCCGTCTTGACTAACTTTGGGTAATGCTGTAGCTAATTGGGGTTTAATTTCGGTGCTTCCTGGTTCGTAATTATAGAGGCGATCGCTCATATTAAACACCAAACCTAAAGATGCTAACTCATAAGCATCAGCCGGATCGAGGGTTCTTGGCTTGGCTGTTGTACCGATAGTAATACGACCATCACCTGTAGGGGTATTTACAGAACCAGATAGCGGCGTAGTTGACTGCGGACGAGGAGCGCAACTAACAACCAAAAATAAACATAAACAGAACAAAGATAGGAATTGTGTAATCCGACCCCACTGTTTCACGAACAAGGAAAACCAGGTCATAGCAATAATATATTTGATCTCAGCGGTCAGCAATTTTACTACATTTGTGACTCTTATGCTGAATCTTTACAATTTATAGTGGTTCCTGTTTCGATGGAACACTCCGTAGCCATCTAAATCAAAAAGTTGTGGCGGATACTCAACTTCATAATTAAGTTTATTGCTACTGTGCGATATTTACGATGGGCTACGCCTATGCAATATTTTGTTACAAAAAATCATTGATAAAATACAGAATTTGATATTTAACATTTGTTAAGTATTGAAAAGTTTTTATTTAATTAAAATTTTCAACATTGGCTATATTTGTCGTAAATTCACAGTTACTAGGAAAATAGGTCTTGTTAAGCTTTGACCTTAGCCCAAGCAAGTAGTGTACGTTGAGATTTTACCTGTTGCTGCTTGGGAACAGACACCGATAGAGCGGTTTATCGTCAAGATTGGCTGTATTGTCAAAAAGAAGAGTGTTTGAACATCAGCGACTAAAGCGATCGCGATATTGTTAACAGCAGATTGAAAGTCTAATAGTGAGACTAAGACCGTGAAGTATTTCTTTCTATCTGAGGGATGGGCAGTTGCAAGAGTCTGGGCATCTGATGGACTCTGGCAAATAACTGCATGGCGACGCCAACCAGATATTCAGCGAATGAATATTTGTATAGTCGAAGAAAATGAATTGCTCTGGCTTTATCGAGTTGAAGAAGCCGTTTTAACCGTGGAAGTGAAGCCAACAACACCAGCAATTGCCAGTCAACCCATCGGCCAAGTAGTACTCAAGCGTCTGATGAGCGCCGAACAGGTAATCGAACGCCTGGGTACAGCTGAGGCGAAGTGTCAACTGCAAAATATCCAGTTGGTGGTTCAGTAAATATGGGGCATGGGGCATGGGGCATGGGGCATAGGGCATGGGTCATGGGCATGGGAGAGTATTCTTTTCCCTGCTCCCTCTTGCTGGAGCTTTTTCTGTTCAATGCCTAATGCCCAATTCCCAATGCCCAATGCCCAATTCCCCACTCATAGTAAAGAAAAGATAAGCAAATTTAATCCCCGACGGGTATTGGTAGCGAAAAAACTTGGAGATGCTACGCGATCGCATCAATTTACACGCTTGCAAACAATTCCATCAATAGTTACACTTTTTAAAACATTCTCATTTTTGCTTGGCGATGGCTACCCTACATAGGTAAACCTCCCGAAGCGAGTAAGCATTGCCAAAGCACCCAGGCTGTCTGATTTATTAAGACTATGCTGTGGTGATACTCTGGCTCTGGCAATAACAAAAAACAAGAGAGAGTTTTATGAGTGGCGATTTTCGTCTCTCATAACCTCAGTAAGAAAATTGCTTTGTAAACTAACTCATCGAGGAGGAGCGTAGTCGATGGGACTACCCTGGTACCGAGTACATACAGTCGTTCTGAATGATCCAGGGCGACTGATTTCTGTACACCTAATGCACACAGCCTTAGTAGCAGGCTGGGCTGGTTCGATGGCACTCTACGAACTAGCTGTTTTTGACCCTAGCGATCCAGTTCTCAACCCGATGTGGCGTCAAGGAATGTTCGTCTTGCCGTTCATGTCACGTTTGGGCGTTACTCAATCTTGGGGTGGTTGGAACGTTACTGGTGGGCCATCAACCGATCCTGGCTTTTGGTCATTTGAAGGCGTTGCTGCCGCTCATATTGTTCTTTCCGGTCTGCTATTTCTAGCCGCCGTATGGCACTGGGTTTACTGGGATTTGGAACTCTTTAGAGATCCCCGCACTGGTGAACCGGCTCTCGACTTGCCAAAAATGTTTGGCATTCACCTGTTCTTATCTGGTCTGCTTTGTTTTGGATTTGGTGCTTTTCATGTCACCGGACTATTTGGGCCGGGGATATGGGTTTCTGACGCTTATGGTATAACTGGCGCTGCCCAGGCAGTAGCACCAGAATGGGGTCCAGATGGTTTTAATCCCTATAACCCTGGTGGCATTGCGGCTCACCACATTGCCGCTGGTGTTGTTGGTATTATTGCAGGCTTATTCCACCTCACAGTTAGACCCCCCGAACGGCTCTACAAAGCCTTGCGGATGGGGAACATTGAAACAGTACTTTCTAGCAGTATTGCAGCAGTCTTCTTCGCTGCTTTCGTTGTTGCGGGTACTATGTGGTACGGTAACGCCGCCACACCCATCGAATTGTTTGGCCCTACCCGTTATCAATGGGATCAACGCTACTTCGGTCAAGAAATTCAGCGCCGCGTCCAAACAAACGTTGCTGAAGGTGCAACCCTTGAGCAAGCTTGGTCGCAGATTCCTGAAAAATTGGCTTTCTACGATTACGTCGGTAATAGCCCCGCTAAAGGCGGTCTATTCCGTACAGGGCCAATGGTGAAGGGTGATGGTATTGCCCAATCTTGGCAAGGTCACGCCGTATTCAAAGATTCTGAAGGACGGGAATTGACCGTGCGTCGTCTCCCCAACTTCTTTGAAACCTTCCCAGTGATTTTGACTGATGCAGATGGAATTGTCCGCGCTGACATTCCCTTCCGTCGGGCAGAATCTAAGTATAGCTTCGAGCAATCTGGTGTTACCGTTAGTTTCTACGGTGGCAATCTGAATGGTCAAACCTTTACAGAGCCAGCTGATGTGAAGAAGTATGCCCGTAAAGCTCAAGGTGGTGAAATCTTTGAATTTGACCGAGAAACCTTGAATTCTGATGGTGTATTCCGCACCAGTCCTAGAGGTTGGTTTACCTTTGGACACGCCGTATTTGCTCTGCTGTTCTTCTTTGGTCATCTCTGGCATGGCGCTCGGACAATCTACCGAGACGTATTTGCTGGTGTTGACGCCGATCTTGAAGAGCAAGTTGAGTGGGGTCTGTTCCAGAAAGTGGGTGACAAGTCAACCCGCCGGAAAGAAGCCCTTTAATTTCAGTGCTGAGTAAAGAAGTGCTGAGTTCCGAGTTAAGGCTCTGACTCAGCACTTAGCACTCAGCACTCAGAACTTTAATTACTGGCTGGATAAAGAGGAAATCGTAATAATGGAAAGCGTTGCGTACATCTTGATTTTTACTCTGTGTATAGGTACTCTCTTCTTTGCGATCGCATTTCGCGAACCACCTCGCTTTGAGAAACCAAAAGATAAGTAGATCCTATCCACAGACTTTTAAGCGGATTTAATCTTAATATCCGTTGCTACTAAGTATGGTGGCAACGGATATTATTGTATTCATCCTTGGTTGGTTTTCACTACTAAGTAAATGACAAATCATTTTTATATTGTGATATAATTTCCAATCTTGGGAGTAGATATGTGTTAATGCTAGCTTTTCTGCGCTAGGATGAAAAAGGATCTTTTGTGTAAGCTGCCATAGTAATGCTTACATAACGCATCGCGCCTGTCGCACCACCTTTACGGAGACTAGAACCAGGAACAAATCAGCATGGTCAATCAGAATTTAACCGCTACAGAAATTGGATTCACTCACGAAGATTTCGCTGCTCTACTTGACAAATACGATTATCATTTTAGCCCTGGTGATGTTGTACCAGGAACAGTTTTCAGTATAGAGCCGCGCGGCGCTCTGATTGACATTGGTGCTAAAACCGCAGCATATATTCCTATACAAGAAATGTCTATTAACCGGGTCGATAGCCCGGAAGAAGTATTACAGTCAAACGAAACGCGCGAATTTTTCATCCTTACCGATGAAAATGAAGATGGTCAATTAACCCTTTCCATTCGCCGTATTGAATATATGCGGGCTTGGGAACGCGTGCGGCAGTTGCAAGCAGAAGATGCTACTGTCCGTTCTGGCGTGTTTGCAACCAATCGCGGTGGAGCATTAGTACGAATTGAAGGATTACGTGGGTTTATTCCAGGTTCCCACATCAGTACCCGCAAACCTAAAGAAGAATTGGTAGGCGAGGATCTGCCTTTGAAATTCCTAGAGGTAGATGAAGAACGTAATCGCCTCGTTCTATCTCATCGTCGGGCGCTGGTTGAGCGTAAGATGAACCGCCTAGAAGTCGGCGAAGTAGTAATTGGTACTGTTCGTGGTATCAAACCCTACGGTGCTTTCATCGACATTGGCGGCGTCAGTGGTCTACTACACATTTCTGAGATTTCTCACGAACATATTGATACACCTCATAGCGTGTTCAATGTCAATGATGAAGTGAAAGTTATGATCATTGACTTGGATGCAGAAAGGGGTCGCATTTCCCTATCTACCAAGCAGCTAGAACCCGAACCCGGCGACATGATTAAAAACCGGGATTTGGTCTACGATAAGGCAGAAGAAATGGCTGCTAAGTATCGCGAACAGCTATTAGCCAAGCAGCAAGGTGCTACTGCTGCGGCTGCACCTGCGGAAGTGATTGCAGACGAAGATGATATTCCACCAGCAACGGAACTTGAAGAAGATATTCCACCAGCAGCAGAACTTGAAGAAGATATTCCAGTAGTTGCGGCAATTGAAACAGAGATTCCAGCAGCGACGGAAACTGAAGAAGAAATTCCAGCAGCGACGGAAACTGAAGAAGAAATTCCAGCAGCTATTGAAGAATAATAGATTTTTTATAGTTTTACTTGTCTTTAAGTAAGAGTATTAAATCTTTTTATAAAGAGGGTTTTTCCCTCTTTTTTTATGTGGAGAATCGTTAAAAGTGAAGAGTTGGGAGTAGTTAGAAGTTAAATATTATGGCAACCATTAAATGTAGAAATATCACTTTTGATAATATCCAGGCAATTTTGTTTGACAAAAACGGTACTTTAGAAGATTCAGAAACGTATTTGCGATCGCTAGCACAAAAAGCCGCAAGATTAATAGATGCTCAAATTCCTGGAACTGGGGAACCCCTATTAATGGCATTTGGCATCAATGGCAATTTTCTAGATCCCGCAGGTTTAATATCAGTAGCAAGCCGCCGCGAAACAGAAGTTGCGGCTGCGGCATATATTGCTGAAACTGGAAGAGGATGGTTTGAGTGCTTAAAAATAGCCCGTCAAGCCTTGGATGAAGCGGAAAAATACATTGGACAAACTCCTTCACCCCTCTTTGTAGGTAGCCTAGAAATTTTGAAATACCTGCGGGAGGGTGGGCTAAAACTTGGCATCCTCTCAGCTGCGACAACTCAAGAAGTACGTAATTTTGTAGCCAATCACCAGTTAAGCGATTATATCCAGTTAGAAATGGGCGTAGATGAAGGGCCGAGTAAACCAGATCCGGTGCTATTTTTGCAAGCTTGCGAAGCTTTGGGAGTTGAACCGAACGCTACCTTGATGGTGGGTGATGCAGTCGGTGATATGCAAATGGCGCGTAATGCTAAAGCCGCAGGTTGTATTGGGATCACTTGGATAGGTAAGTCAGATAATGTCCGAGGTGCAGATGTGGTGATTAATCAACTTGATGAAATCCAGATTTTAAAGGATTAATTGATATATAGCAGTCCTAAATCATTCGTGAGAAATTTGGAGACAATGGGGCGAATATAATAATATAATTGGCTTCCAATACGGTTCGGATAAGGTTTTTTGATGACACGCCGCTAATCGCAAAGATGCGATAATCAGTCCTTTGTAGAGACGGCGATTTATCGCGTCTCTTGCCTTAACCGAACCATATTGATAGCAATCCTGAATTATTTGTAACAAATAAGATCCCCGACTTCTTAAAGAAGTCGGGGATCTGCACATTTCAATCCTCACAAATCAAATTTATTTTTCCTCTTTCTTTTCGCCCAAATTGGTTATCTTTGTATTTTGCATAAGGATATAGTCTTCCTGATTCTGTCTTTCTTCTTTCTTTTCTTGTACAACTTGAGTGGCATATATTTCCACATCTCGCTGAATAATATCTTCTACATGACTTCCAAACAGATTAAATGCCTGTTCGTGGCTTGGATAATTACGATAAGGGCCCGTCAACTGTGAAAATTGCCATCCTTGGGTTTTCAAAGATTCGACTGTTCGACGATAGTGCCGCCAGCGTTCTCCATAGTGAAAAAACTCTTCAATGGCAGCACTAATCGCAACTATTTGGCTCAAACCAAAAGTCGACCACATAATTATATCCCTATTGTTAGGTTTGAAATTAGTGTTAATGTTTAGACTTACTAATGCTGGGAGAATTACACCACCAATAATAGTTGTTACCCGTAAAAAATAATGGCGATCGCGCGATAAATTCGCCTTACCTTCCATCCAGAGTACTTGGTCTAACCAGCGCGATCGCAAAAAATGTTTTTGCACATCACCTAAGTTAATACCTGCAAATAACTTGTTAAAATCTTCTTTTAAAAATTCTTTATAACTATCTTTTTTTGCCATTTTTTACTCCTAATTAGAAAGTAACTCCTTAATTTTTGCATAGTGTCTCGTAGAGAAGTGCAGACTACACTTACACTCAAGTTTTTTACGATTATTTTGCTTGCTAGGAAATTTTTGATGCACAAAGGAATAGCTTCTTGTTTGTTAGTATCATAAATTATGATTTTGCACTTTATTTATGGACAAGAACGCCAGTTTTTAAGTTAATCTGAATAATTAGATTTTAACTATAAGTTCCTGCTCTCTCACTTGTTACCGCCACAGGTTCTGACTCTATATCCTCTATCTTATTAAACTCTCCAGCGCGCCAGCTATCTGTTGTATCCTTGATAAAACTGGCAATTGGGATCGCAATTAACAAACCCAGTACTCCTCCCAACTTTGCGCCCAGCAACAAAGAAATCACCACCCATACAGGATTTAAGCCAGTCAAATTGCTGAGAATTCGAGGTGCAATAATATTAGAATTAACTTGGTCGATCGCAACAGCTACACCTAAGACTTCCACCCCTAACCAAAAATTTTGCAGCGCTACCAATAAACTTACTATGGCGATACCGACTCCCGTACCAAAGGGGAAGAGTGAAAATAAGCCAATGCCAATACCAAACAGTAGAGCCAAGGGAACTTGCAGCGCTAAAAAAACTAATGTAATTGTCACCCCTAACACAGCTCCTAATGTTGCTTGACCGATGAAGTAATTGTGAAAATCCTCTCGCAGTAATTCCCGTACTCTTGACCCAATACTAGGGGGAAACCACTGAAAAATTCCATCCCAAAGACGTTCACCGTTCAATATTAGGTAGATAGTCAACACTACAGCCAGCAGCACATTGAGAACAATACCAATGGTATCGACAGCAAAACCAAGAATTCTACCAGTGAAAGACTGAAGTTGGTTAGATAATCGTTCCAGAACTTGGGTAAATAAACCACTTAAATTAATCGGAAGTTGCTGTTGACTTAACGCCCAATCTTGAAAAGCTTGCAGCTGCTGAGTACCAGAATCAATCCAACTCGGCAAAATATTAGCCAATTCTACGAGTTGTTGAATAATCAGGGGAACCAAGGTGATACCTAAAGCTACTAAAACCACCAGAGTCAAAAGCAACACTCCTCCGATCGCTAAGTTAGGTTTCACCCCTTGTTCCTGGAGAAACTGGATTGGATAGTTCAAAACAAAAGCTAGCAGGATGGCGGCGGCAATAATGCTAACCAAGGGTTGAAAATACTGTATAACCTGGAGCAATAGCCAGCCGTTGAGAATGGCAATGGGAAATGCCAATCCTATAGTTAACCATCGCGGCAGTTTGTTTGCTGATTGCATTAGTGATGACCCCATAAGAGTTCGTTCTAACTTTATTTTGGCTTCTTGGGATGTGGGGAGTGGGGGATGAGGGAGATGGGGAAGAAGAATTAATAATCAATGCCCAATGACAAATGACAAATGACTTATCCCCAAATTATGTTGGATTTTTCTCAATAAAATCCAACATAATTTTCTGATGCATTGCCCCTAAAGGTCGCACTTCGCCAGCATTTTGTGAATAACAGTTACCTTGGCGAATATTTTCTGGTGTAAATAACGCCATATCCCAGCCCTCATTCAGAACCAGTTGATTTAATTCCACCAAGAGTGGTGCATGAAAGACATGACGGACAACTCTTTCGTTGGGATAACAGCCAAATTCAAGAAAGGGTGGTAAATCATAGCCGATTTCTTCTAAAATTTCTCGTTTTACCGCTATATCTGGCGTTTCACCAGGTTCAATGTGACCGCCAAACAGGGCCCAGTAACCAGGGTAGAGAATACCGGGGATGTTGTCACGCAGTTGCATGAGAAACTTGTTTTTCTGGTAGAGAATTGCGATCGCTACGTGCACCTGTTGATTGTTCATATCTTTATTTTTAATTATTGATTATTCTTCTTCTAAATAAACTTCCCCCAATTCTTTGCCAGCTAAAGGAATACTTCGGTAGCGAACTTTACCCTTAATTACAACTTCTGAACCTTCACCCAGATTCTTTTGATTGGTGACAACCCAAATTTTGCCCGTTGAGTCCTTAATTTTATAAGCCCACTGTTTGATCAGGGGAGCTTGCTTTTCTACCTGACCTTGGATGTAAACTATAGCCTGATTATCTTGTTTTGCTTTAATCTCTCCAATTGGAGTGACATTTTTACCAATTTTTAAGCCAGCACCACGCAAACCAGGCGATATCAAGTTACCACAACTACAAAGTCCTGTTATCAGGAAAAAAGTCAACCCCAAGCGGTAAGGAACAATACTGTGTCCGTACAAGAACGAAAGAGATAAATTTCTTATTTGTCGCATAAAAGCCACCGATTTATTTATTTTGGACATTGGGCATTGGGCATTGGGCATTGATTATTCTCCTCTGCTCCCCTGCCCCTCTGCTCCCCTCCCCCACTCCCACTCCCACTCTCCCAATTCTTTATTCTTCAGATGATGCCGTTGATCTGAGAAAATAAACATTATGGATTTACTGTGAGAGAAACGCTACGACACCAAACAGCAACACAATAATAGTCGAAAGTCAAGAGTTAAGAATCAATATTTTCATTTTGGACTTTGGACAAAAAGCGAACATAGCTGGGAATTTTCATGGAAACAAAAACTGCCAAACTCCTTGATGGGAAAGCTTTAGCTGCAAAAATTCAGCAAGAACTTGCTGTTGCGATTACACAATTACAACCAAAAATGGGACGACCACCTGGTTTAGCAGTGTTGATGGTTGGTGATAACCCAGCATCAGCGGCTTATGTACGCAATAAAGAAAAAGCCTGCGCTAAAGTTGGGATCGCTTCTTTTGGTAAGCATTTTCCTACCCAAACTACCCTTGAGGAGTTAGAAGAGGTAATTGCTGCACTCAACCATGATGAAAGAGTGGATGGCATTCTTGTGCAGTTGCCCTTACCTAACCACCTGGATGCTGTAACTCTGCTACATCAAATTGATCCCGATAAAGATGCTGATGGACTGCACCCAGTTAACTTGGGGCGACTAGTAAGGGGAGAAACTGGTTTACGTAGCTGCACTCCGGCTGGTGTGATGCGGCTTTTAGAAGAATATGAGATTCCTTTGCAGGGAAAACAGGCAGTAGTTGTGGGGCGCAGTATTTTGGTGGGTAAACCGATGGCGCTGATGCTATTAGAAGCTGATGCCACAGTCACCATCGCTCACTCGCGATCGCATGACCTGAAAACCATCACCCAAAACGCTGATATTCTAATTGCAGCAGTAGGTCGTCCCGGATTGATCTCTGCTGATATGGTGAAACCGGGCGCTGTTGTGGTAGATGTGGGAATGAATCGCGTCACCGATGCTAATGGCAAAAGTCGCCTCATTGGCGATGTCCATTTTGAATCAACCGCTGATGTAGCAGGATTTATCACCCCAGTTCCTGGTGGTGTTGGCCCGATGACTGTTGCCATATTGTTGGAAAATACATTTGCTAGCTATTCCAGAGCGGCAAAAGAAGAAAGAGAGTGAAGAGTTAAAAGTTATTCTTAATAACTCTTAACTTCTAAATCCTGTACAGACGCGATTAATCGCGTCTCTGCTCCTAACTCTTCATTTTTTTCAGCCCCACAGCACCTTAAAATTGTGACGTATAAGGCAAAAATCGCAAAATGTCAGGAATTAAAGAATGGTAGCAACTGATAACGTGCAAAAGACACCACCAGAGGAAGCCACATTTAACTTAGCAGGCTATCTAAAAGAGCGACAAAAGCTTTGTGATAATGCTTTGGATCGGGCTATCCCAGTCATTTATCCAGAAAAGATTTATGAGGCGATGCGCTACTCGTTATTAGCTGGAGGTAAGCGTGTACGTCCCATTCTTTGCCTTGCCACCTGTGAAATGATGGGTGGAACCATTGAAATGGCCATGCCAACAGCTTGTGCTGTGGAGATGATCCACACAATGTCGTTGATTCATGACGACCTTCCAGCGATGGATAATGACGATTACCGTCGTGGAAAGCTGACGAATCATAAAGTCTATGGTGAAGATGTCGCGATTTTGGCTGGGGATGGCTTGTTGGCTCTTGCTTTTGAGTCTGTTGCCATTCAAACCCCCCAAAGCGTTAAGAGAGAGGTGGCCTTGCAGGTTGTTGCCCGTCTTGGCCGAGCATTGGGGGCAGCTGGTTTGGTCGGCGGTCAAGTTGTCGATTTAGAGTCGGAAGGTAAATCTGATATTTCCTTAGAAACCTTAAATTTCATTCATAAACACAAAACAGCAGCCCTTTTGGAAGCTTGCGTAGTTTGTGGCGGGCTGATTGCTAATGCATCACCTGAAGATGTGCAACGACTAACTCGTTATGCTCAAAATATTGGACTAGCATTCCAAATTATTGATGATATTTTGGATATCACTTCTACCCAAGAGCAATTAGGTAAAACAGCTGGCAAAGACGAAAGAGCTAAGAAAGTTACCTATCCCAGCCTTTGGGGACTTGAGGAATCGCGCTCAAAAGCCCAAGAGCTAGTTAAAGAAGCTTGTGTGGAATTAGAACCCTTTGGAGACAGAGCTATACCACTCCAAGCGATCGCTCATTTTATTACCAGCCGTAATAACTAGTAACGCTTTGGGTAATTCGTAATTCCTATACCGCAAGCGTTTCATTGATTGGGAATGGGTAGTTTATTTATTACACCATACTGTACTACTACTGCCCAGCGAAATTAAAAATTCACTGATTCAAAATTACAAAAGCTTATTTGATAAGCCTTTAGGTTATTTTGAATCGTTGGTCTTTTTCCAATGTGGTAAATTAATTTGGGAATTTTGGGTTGAATCTAAATGTTTCCTCAACCAACAACTGCTGCTAATATTTACTAACCTAACCAAAATACCATGCAGGACATAGGCAACATTTTAGACAACCGGGTGCTGCTGGTTGCTCTGGTAGCTTGTTTAATTGCTCAAGCATTAAAGCTCGTAGTTGAGATCGTCAAACATCGCAAACTGAATGTGCGTGTTTTGGTGACAACCGGAGGTATGCCCAGTGCCCATTCGGCTCTGGTTACGGCTCTAGCCGCTGGTGTAGGGCAAACACTGGGTTGGGCATCTCCTGATTTTGCCGTTGCGATCGTTTTTGCCATCATTGTCATGTATGATGCAGCCGGAGTTCGTCAAGCAGCTGGTAAGCAAGCTCGTATTCTCAATCAAATGATTGATGAATTATTTCATGAAAAACCAGATTTTAGCCAAGACCGTCTGAAAGAATTACTCGGACATACACCAGTTCAGGTAATCGCCGGATCGGCTTTGGGTATAACCATCTATTGGTTAGCTAGGTCTGCTTATTGAACTAGAGCAATAAATCTTTGTTTGAACGGCTATTAATAATTGGTAACTGGTAATTTGTCAATAAAATTTGGATTTTGGATTTTAGATTTACCCCGTGAAGAAATTCAGGGAATTAAGGATGAAAGGATTTGTTCCAAATAACTTGTTTCTCACAGAGCGAATATAAATATGTTCGCTTAAAACCTTTTTAAATTTTGAATTTAAAATCCAAAATTTAAAATCTAAAATTCGGTTAATTGACAAATTTACCAATCTGGTAGCTCGCATCAGTATGCCAGTAAACTTAATATCACTAAAACCGCACAGTTGAGCGCAGCAGAATCACCTTACGGCTATCTACTAGACTGGCAACGAAACCGCCATTGTTTAGCTTTTGCAATGTATTATACGCTTCAGTTTGGTTAGTGGTATAAACTGCTAGCAAGTAAGGGCGTTGTCCATAAGAAACAAAACCGACGTTACCTCCCACCACTTGCTGCACATTATTTACTAGTTCTGGACGGTTGTAATAATCTACCAGCACTGCATAACCTTCTCCTAATGCTTGAGGATTATAGCTGACTGTCTGCTGAGGTGGTTTTTTTGGCTGTGACTGTGGCTGCGGCTGCACATCTGCCGTTGTCGTCGGTCGAGTTGTAATTATGGCAGATAAGCCAACAATATTGCTGACATATCTTGCCCAACGATTGGCATCGTCAATTTTATTAAAACCCCCGACTCGCGTCACGGTTTCGTTGAGATATTTGCAGGTGATAGTTTTAAGTTCAGGTGGTAAGGCGCTACGTAACTGCTTTTGATTATTTGCTGTGGGACTGACTACTAATAAAAGATACTCACCCGCATTTGGTGGTTGACAAGAGGGAATGGTTTTTTGAGCAAGTACAGAACTCATACCACCAATCAACCCTATAATCGCTAATCCTAAAACACTTGGTAAATTCTGAAATCTATGCACAAAAGTTAGATTATGTAAATTAAGGTGTCTTAGAAGATTTTATAAGAAAAAAGCTTAAAACCTAGCTACTTCAGTATGGTGATGAAATATGTGTCAAAAAATATATTTTGTTACTCAAAAATAAAGTTAGGGAGTGGGGAGGAGGCAGAGGGGCAGAGGGGCAGAGGGGCAGAGGGGCAGAGGAGCAGGGGAGTAAGGGGAACAAGGGGGATAAGGGGACAAGGGGACAAGTATCTCCCTGTCTCCCACATCTTCCTTGTCTTTTCTCCATGCCCAATGTCCAATGTCCAATGCCCTATGCCTAAGATACGGTAGCTAACGATGTTAAAGCATCTGGTATTGCCTCAGAAGGAGCCTGGAATTCTCCAGTGATGACGTACTCTAAACGCAGTTTTAACCAAGTAATAAATTGAGGATTTGTAGAAATAATTGCGACTGCTGGTTGGGGACACTTTGCTTTTAGCTCTTTAAACTGCGGTGTTTCCAAGAAAGCTGGTTGTTCAACCAACCAAAAATCTATTTGTTTTTCTTGTTCGTGGTAGTTACGGGTGCGTTCTTTGAGAACTTCGTGTATCGGTTCTTCTTGGAGAAGAAAGCGCTGACTTGCCAAAACGTAATGGTATGTTTGCATTTTCATCCTTTGGTTGCTATGTGAATAATTTCAGGGCACAGTGACTCTGTACCCTTACAAACTAACTTTTGTGGGATTTATTGAACCAAGAACTGAACGGACAAGCACTTTTCTGGTTTTCAGATTTTGTCTGTTTGCCACCAGATGTTAGCTTTTCCAAGAACAGATTATTGTCGAAGTAGTGTTCTAAGGAAATAACCTTCAAGTCATCGGTAACTTTTG
>NZ_JABXKN010000080.1:0-22047 GCF_017115065.1 Nostoc sp. JL23 | reverse complement strand
GGATTTTTAGTAATAAATATTCTGCACGTCCCAATTCTCGCTTGAGGTTTGTTTCTGCTGGAATTGCTACTTTATTAGCTGATGGTATTGGTGATACGATTCGCGTCTCCCTGACGGAAGCTCCAGAAAAAGAAATTCCCGTTTGCTACAGCATTCTGCAAGCACTGGGACTACGCAAAACTATGGTCGAGTATGTTGCTTGTCCCTCTTGTGGCCGCACCTTGTTTAATCTGGAAGAGGTGTTGCATCAAGTGCGAGAAGAACGCTATTACCCGCTCGATTGCGTCTGGTGGTGGCGTAGAGCCAACCTGATTAAACCGCCAAGCTTGGAACCACCGAGCTGCATCAGGTAGTTGCGGATAGTTATAGTAAGCGCCAGGATAACCTCGCAGGCGATTCACTGGCAGAGATGCGATCGCTGACCGTCGTGCGAACAGGTGTACTGCCTTCGCGCCTGATTCCAATGCCACTCCTGCCGCATCAAAGGCCGAGGCCGCAGCACCCAGCACTGCTACTGTTTTGCCACGTAGATTGTTGAAGTCGATTGCATCGGCGGTATGTGCATATAAGGTGCGTGGCAGAGATGCCAATACAGGCGGTATGTTTGGGCCACCAGTGCCAGCTACACCGTTGGCGAAGATAATTTTACGTGTGGTTTCCACCTGGGCGACACCGTTCACTTCTAGGTGTAGACGAAAGAAATCGGCGTCCGGCTCAATCCACACCAACTTCGTCTGATACCGAACTGGAATGCCCAGAAAATGCCGATACCAGCTGAGGTACTCAGCCCACGCCACTCGTGGAATGCGGTCAAGCGCTGCGTATGCCTCACCACCGTGCCGCGCCTCGTACCAAGCTTGAAATGATAGCGCCGGAATGCCCAGTTCTGGCCCTGGTAGGTTTTTCCGTGTGCGTAGCTTTTTCATCCGCGCCCGCGTCAGCCACACGCCTGCATGGGCTTCGTCAAGAGCCTCATCGATGACTGTCACGCGCCCAATGCCAGCACGCCGCAGGGCAAATGCGAAGGTGCTGCCACTGCCACTACCACCTACTATCGTCACATTGTGGTCAATGCCTGAGCGATCGCTCACCCAGTTTTCGGGATCGGGGCCGAGTAGGCGCAACGCCTCACGTGCAGCAAAATCGAGGTCAGTCGTTGTTGTCATATCGGTATTTAAGGATGAAATGAGATTTTATCGAGATTAGTGATACTGAAAAGCATAATATCATGTAAAACTAATTATTAGCTTCTCTAATACTATGGGTTGCAAACTAAATGATTGCTAACTGTTAGCGAAGCTGTGCTGATGTCGCCCAAATACTTGAAAGAAGCTACCCCAGTAAAGCTGTACTGCACATTGAAAATTAGTTGAAATTTTCTATTCATTTGAGTAGCTGATAACACTTGTCTTTACTTATTTAAAAGCGATGCCTGCGGCGGGCTATTCGGTGTCGCCAATAAATAAAAACTTTTTAGTTTGCTGAAAATCCCAAACCGTTTTATCTCCTGCTTAACAATAGGCTCACGATCAGCAGATTCTTGTGGTGGGAATTCCCAAATATCACGTATCTCATGTTCTTGCTGATCTGTTAATTGGAGATCATGTGGTAATTGAGACTGTTGCCCAAATAACCAAGGTACTCCATTTAATAATTCTCTTTCTATTCCATGAAACATATTTTTACCCTGATTAAAAATAAGGTAATTTTGACATTTAGCTTTTTACTTCTTTCTGCAATTATTGGCATTTGGCAATATCTTTGTTAAAACTGCTGTCCCAAAGTTGTTTCACATCAACTTTTGTGGAAATTACACCCGCTTGAAAAAAGGTATCAGCAACCTTTTGCTGAGAAGCAATAGCTTCGTCAGAAACAGGAAGTAATTCTTGACGACGCTGTTGTTGTCCTTGCTGGGCATCCTGATAAACGATGCCTTCATCAACATCGATAGTAGTTGCATAATTCTTCGACCACTGCTTAAGATTAGATTCACGCCAAGTTTGGGATTTCCGCAAACGACAGAGAAAATCAGCAATTACAACTTTCTTTTGGGGATCGGCGATCGCATTGGGTGAAGCAATAATCACAAAGTTACCACTCAAAATATCTTTTGCAGATTCCAGTACCCGCGCCCCTTCTTTTTCGGCTTGAGGGATGGAGTAACCGTAGGTAGCCCAAGCATCAAGCTGTCCTTTACGAAAAGCCGCAAGCCCATCGGGTATCGATAAAGGAATTGCATTGATATCCTTCATCGTCAGCCCGACTTTTTCCAACATCTTAATCAGGAAGTAGTGGGCAGTTGTAGCTTTCACATAACCCACTTTCTTACCTTTAAGATCGGCGATCGTTTTGGCAGTCGAGTCCTTGGGTACGAGTACAACTTGACCAATCGTTGGCCCTTTGAGAGTGGCAATAATTTTTACAGATGCTTTCGATTCAATCGCAAAAATCGGTGGAATTTCACTAGCTGAGGCTAAGTCAATTGCACCAGCATTGATTGACTGTACCATCAAATTCCCCCCGGTAAACTCAGTAAATTGAGTTGTGTAAGGGAAATTATCTAGTCCAGCTAACTTTAAATTTAAGTCCCAGCCACCTTTATACTTAGCAACATGTAATTGAGTTGTATTCGATACTGCGATTTCGGATGGACTAGGATTAGCAGCGATCGTTGCCGGACTGGTAGACTTAACCTCTGAGCAAGCTGTTGTTGCTACTAACAAACAACTCAGAGAAAAGAAAAAATTCTGCCGCAGCCAATTGGTAAACACGTTAATTTTTGGGTATAAAAAGACAATGAAGAAAAATAACCACCAACTACTCTAGTAAGTCTGGTTCTTCGCCCACAATTCGGTCGTAGAGTGGCTGAAAGCTAAACCAACCGCCGGAATGAGTTCCTACTTGGTTATGAGTAAAAGTTGCTGTTTCGTGGTCAATGGGAAGTGGTTTGCCAGCTGCTTCTGCAAGCAGTTGAGCTTGAGCGGATCGCTCAAAAGAAATGTACCAAAAAGCAGCTTCATCTACTGTCTGTCCCACCGTCAAAAAGCCATGATTCCTCAAAATGACAGCTTTCTTGTCTCCCAAAGATTCAGCAATTCTTTTACCCTCTGAAGTATCTAAAACTACTCCTCTATAGTCATCAAATAGAGCGTGGTCTTGATAGAAAGCACAAGCATCTTGAGTTAGGGGATCAAGCAGGCGACCAAGACTTGACCAAGATTTACCATGCAGAGAATGAGCATGAGCCGCTGCAACTATATCAGGTCGCGCCTCATGAACCTGTGAATGAATCGCAAAAGCGGCGCGATTGACAGGAGCATTACCTTTGACAACTTCCCCTTCTGTATCGACCAAAATCAAGTCAGAAACTCGGATGTGACCAAAGTACTTGCCAAGGGGATTTACCCAAAAATGGTCGGTAAACTCAGGATCTCTGGCGGTGATGTGGCCTGCTGTTCCCTCACTAAAGCCAAAACGAGCAAACAGCCGAAATGCCGCAGCAAGGCGTTGTTTGCGGTAGAGTCGTTCTTCTTCAACTCGTTCAAAGACTGGCAGTTGTGGTCTAGTGAAATTTGCCATGATTTTCTTTTTCTTGTTTCATAAGTACATTGGAATATCCAGAGCGTGAAGACCGCAGACTCTTTTGTTTGGGATGATAATGATGTCGCCAAATGCTATCAGTATCATTACCCACGACAATGAATTAAAATAGATGGATCAAATACTGTATCTTTGCTACCTAGCGGCGGTAGTTTCTAACGGACACACTGCGGTTCTAATATCTACTCGTTGCGGAATAATTTTTTGCTCTAGTAACCAGTCAGCTGTTTTCTGAAGCTTGGCTATATCCCCAGTATTAGGAAATACGTAAGACTCTGGGCCTCGATTTTTAGTCACTTGCTTGGCTACCGCATCAGAAAGTTTTAGCTCTTTAACTAGAAAATCTGATGCAGCATTAGTATGTTGATTTAACCATTCACCATCCTCACTCAAAGCAGTAAGAGCAGCTTTCACGACGACAGGATTTTCTTTAGCTGCATCACCACGAACAACCAAAATGCCGTAGGTAGGCGCAGGGTGTGTAGTGGTGATTCTTCGTGCCTTATGCTCTAATTCTGCAATTGAAATATAAGGTTCCCAAACTGCCCACGCATCAACAGAACCTTGATATAGAGCAGGTGCAGCATCATTCGGTGATAAGTAAACTCGCTGGACTTTAGATGAAGGAATATTTTCTTTTTCCAAAACTTTTAATAACAGATATTCGCCCGCACCACCTTGATTAACTGCAACTTTCTTACCTACTAAATCAGTCGGTTTCCGAATGGGAGAATCACCAAGAACTAAGATGGCATTACTCAAAGAATCTGGATTAGGACGCTGTACAGAGCCAATACAAAGAGGCTGTCCGGCAGCAAT
Organism: Nostoc sp. JL23; assembly: GCF_017115065.1. Classification (NCBI taxonomy): domain Bacteria; kingdom Bacillati; phylum Cyanobacteriota; class Cyanophyceae; order Nostocales; family Nostocaceae; genus Nostoc; species Nostoc sp. JL23. The sequence continues at coordinate 17,628 of NZ_JABXKN010000080.1, read as the reverse complement.
TCCAGAAATCGAAGGAATATCACCACATCCACCAATATCTGCCCGATTACCATTGAGAGAACTTAAAAGCGTAGCGCAACGGTCAAATGGGCCACTCCATTCAACTTTGATATTTTGCGTTACTAACTGATGCTCTAACTCACCTCGTTGACGCGCAATGGGAATAATTCCGCCTTTTTGGTAGCCCAAGCGAATCACATTGTTTTTCTCTGTACTTTTAGTAGTGAGAGTTTTTGAAGAGGAATCTGAGTTAGCTGTAGTATTGATAGATGTTTTTTGACTGCAACTAGAAGCTATAAAAGCAAGAAAAGACATTGCGATTGCAATGATTGTACTAGCAGAAAATTTTTGTTTGTACTCAAAACAGTGTTCTTTTAAAGAATTCACCACAATTGACTCCTTGATATCAGTTTTTAGGAGTTTAAGCAGCCATATCTATAAATTATAGCAAATAACTACGATAAGTCGATCGATTTACCGTAGTTAATAGAAATAAGCATACCACCTTTTGATAAGCTGTCCAAACCAAATCAATATTTTTTATCAAAGTTTCACTAGCGGCTTGCAACAAGTTTTATAGTAATTTTTGTCCTTGGATTGATGCACCTCGCAAAGTTGAAAACAGAGCGGAATACCAATTCGTAATTCGTAATAAAGAAGGTCAAATTTTGAATGTGTTGCCCGATTTTAGAGAATTGGTATTAGCTAGGTTAGAGAACTCAGAATCTAAGTCCAGCCTGTTTCAGTAGTGGTAGAACACGCTTACCGAAGAAATCCAGATCAGGCTCAAAATCGTAGAAGGCAAGCTGGAAGCCATCGACACCAGCTTTATTCAGTTGCAAAAGTTGCTCGGTGATTTGTTCGGGTGAACCGATTAGCTGCACATTACCACCGATCGCACTGCCAACACCATAACGCAGATTTCCCTTTTGATGCCCTCTCCAGGCGTGTGCATCGCTGCTAACGCCAGAACGTCCAGCAATTGACTGATAATCGGCATGGTCGATAATCGCCTGAGCATATTCTTCCGCCTCTTTTTCAGTTTCACGCACGACAATCAGCGGATTTAGGAGAGTGCGGACAAGTCTACTATTAGCGATCGCCGATTGTTTGACACGGGCTGTATGGGCGGGTAACGACGACAAGGCGCTTTCTATGTCACCGCCAGCCGGACTGGTGATAAATACGATATCAAAATGGCGACCCGCAAACTCGATGCCAGCATCCGAACCGGTGGCGTTAACTAGGATGGGGCGACCATAAAGCGGGCGGGGGCTGATGTAGGCATCCTTAAACTGCCAAGAACTCTGACTTTTATAAGAAAAATTCTCTGTTTCCGACCAAAGTCGTTTGAGAACGGTAACAAATTCATCAGCGAGTTCATAGCGGCGATCGTGTTCGATTTGGCTCCAGCCGAACAGTTCATGCTCATAAGCCCGATGTCCAGTGACAACATTAATTCCCCAGCGACCTTTAGAAATGTGGTCAAGTGTCGCACCAAATTTAGCCAGATGGATGGGATGCCAAGGCCCGTAGAGGACGTGAATTGTTGAGATTAATAGAATGCGTGAGGTAATACCAGCAAGAGAAGCGGTAGCAATGAAGGCATCTAAACCTGCTTCTGTCCGAGTTGGTCCCTGTCCGCCTTTTGGCTGCCATGTGGAATAGCCGAAAACCAGATCAAAACCTAACTCCTCAGCCTTTTGAGTCAGTTTGGCATTGTAATCAAACGACCAGTCTGTAGTGCGCGGTAGGGTAGAAGAACTCCAACCACCGTGATGAATTGGTAAGAATAGCCCTAGCAGTACTGGCTGCCGGAGAGCTTGGGATAATGGGCTTTGGGGATAGTCTGTGGGACTAGCGATCGCCTCTTTACTTGCTCTCAAAAAAGTAGTATCAATTGCACTCATAGTTTCTCTCAACGGTTTCGGTTGGCTGCGAGATCCCCGACTTCTGAATAAATACTCATAAAGTAGTTTCCCGTAGTTTAGAAGTCAGGGATCTGAACAAAATTAGAAGAATCCTCGTTGCGGCAATGGTGTACCGTTGATCTCGTAGTCCCCGATCGCACGAGCCTTAAAATGATTTGGGTTGTGTGAGGACAAAGTGCGGGCGTTGCGCCAATGACGATCAAAGTTTGAGCTTTTTTTAGTTGTAGAAGCCCCACCAACTTCAAACAACAAAGTAGCCGAACGTAATGCCAAATCATCAACAATCAATTTGGCTTTCGATGCACTCAGAGAAGTTGCCAGTGCCGCAGCTGTTTCTGCCTCTTTACCCTGAGCTTGGGCAGCAGGGAGGCGATCGAGACCATCAGCTGCCGCCAAGACGATCGCTTCGGCAGCAAAGGCATTAGCGGCAATCTGTCCAACAGTCTGCTGTAAAATCGGATCTTCTGTTGCCTGCTCGCTTACGGCATGGTAGAAAGTCCTCTTTCGGGTACGGACGAGGGCTGTTGCATCGCGCAGAACGCTGTGAATAATGCCAGCATTGATTGCTGTCAGGAATAGTTGCGGAACGATGTTATATGGCAGGTTGTCTTGGTCTGTGTCTGTCTCAAAAATTACTTCATTTGCCTCTACACGGACATTAGTGAATGTAGTTGTTCCTGTACCTGTAAGTCTTTGTCCGAAGCCATCCCAGTCATCCACAAGGTCAATCCCCTCACGGTTAGTAGGAATCAGTATAAACGCTCTAGTGCCATCGGGTACTAGTACACGCACGAAAATCAAGTCTGCATAAAGGCTGCCAGTGCTGTAATACTTCGTCCCATTCAGACGATAGCCGCCACCATCGGGTGTTAATTTTGTATTCACAACTTGCCCACCGCCAGCCCGCTTGACTTCTAATTCGGTCGTAGCGAGTCCAATAATCGCACCATCGACGACGGCTTTCAGCCATCGCTGATTCCTTTGGGTGCGCTCAGAACGCAAAATTCGCTCTGTAACAGAGAAATGATTCCGTACAATGTGAGCCACGTTTGGATCGGCATCCCCCAGCCGAATCACGACCTCGAATAATTCGCGTGCCGTGCTACCACCACCACCTTCGGCAACGGGGATTCGCAATGCACCCAACCTGGAACGCCGGATCAATTCAACCACATTATAAGGAAGGATGCGATCGCGATCGCGCTCACTTGCTCCCAGAGCAATAAAATCAAAAAGCTGCTGGAGTTCCGGCGAGTTTGCTCTTACAGGAGCCGAAAACTGAATTGTCGTATCTGCAAGTTTCTCTGGACTCTTAATCATTAGTTTCTATCTCCGAATATCCTGTGGAAAATCTATGTTGGTGAGTGGTGAGGCAATTGCTATTTCTGGGTGACGCGACTTTAGCACTACAAAGTTGAAGAATGTTTCCAGCCTTGAGGCGATTGCATCTGGTAACATATTCATCAAGCCACCGACTGCACTCGACAAAAACCATTCCTCTGTAAGGGTTTTAGATGTATTAAGTTTTATAAAGTACTAAAAATATACCGAATTGCCGTAGTTTGATACTCCCAAATTTTCCCCAAGTTGTCAATCTGTTTTAAGGTCTTTTTGCAGGAAAGACTCAAAGTTGAAAGCCCAAAAGCGTCTACGGAGTAAGTCCAAGGAAAACGCCAATCGCCTACGCCCGCCTAATTTGTGAACTTCTTCAAGGACAATTTTTATCCTACTCAAAGTGGTTTAAAATCCCATATCAACAGGTGTTTGTGTTGGGCGAAGAGTCTCCTTTACAAAACGTAACTGTTATCTGCAAAATGATTTAGATCAGATTAGAGTAGGTGGGCTACGTATAAAGTAGTTAAGTAACCTTTAGTAATTTGACCATTGAAATTGGTATTAATTAATTCAGCGATCGCATGGAAAAAACGCGCTTTTGTAATGTGATCTAAATTTAGATGACCGGAATAAGTATTTAAGAGGTTGAGATAAGTTGCACTGTTGTATGTTGCATCCCATCGATAAGAGCGATAGACTACTTCACCAAACAAACCTGTTTGCTGAATCTCACTTGTTTTATTAGGAACTTCCTGCTCACGTAAAGGAGGTTCATCGTCTTTAACCAGTTGAGGAGCTAAACTTTGATATAGCTCCTGTACTTCTTCAAAGAAGCCATTACTAGCATCACTATATACATGTTCATTCCAAAATAGCGCGATCGCTCCTGAAGATGTGAGGGCTTGAGCCGTTTTTTTGTAAGCAATACTTGGGTCAAGCCAATGGAAAGCAGTCGCAGAAATCACTAAATCAAAAGCATTTTCTTCTATTATCCAATCCTCAAAAGCGATGTTACACACTTCTACTTGCGGATAAGCAGCCAGGTTTTTTTGAGCAACTTTAGTAAGATTCTCACCCAACTCAATGCAGAGTATACGATAACCCCGGCGGGCAAAGGGCACAGTTGCCTGACCAGTACCACAACCAATCTCTAATATCCTTCCGTCTGGAGTGATTTCTGAGAGAGACACCACATCGTCGAAAAGTGCCTCTGGATATCCTGGTCGAACTTGGTCATACAACAGTGCTACTTGATTAAAAGTGGTTCTTAAGTGACTTCTTTCATCTGTCATCGAATTTTAGATTTTGATATTGATTCATAGTTTAGTAAGATACGATTATAGAAATTAGCCCTATGCACTACCAAGATTTGCGGTGCATTACGAGAACAGCGATAATACACCCTACGAAACTGTTCCTCGTTCCCTTTTCCCCAATTACAAATTAGGGTAAATACTCCAGCCATCAAGAACATTAAAAAGTTGCATTTTCTAGATACTGTTAGCATAATGTATTGTCAATTTTTTCAGGCTTAATGTTCACTACAAATGCTCAGGGCTTGATTTCTGCCGGGAGTATAGCAGCATATTCTTCAGGAGTAAGTGTTACATCCTTGACATTAATTTTTTTAGTGATAAATTTTTGCTTATAGAACAAGTCAGATATCTCTTGCTGTCCTGCTATAACCTTATCGGTAATTGGTCTGATGCCAAAACGCCGACGCTTGACTATTGTTTCTAAGGTTGGTAAATCAAGCTTGGTATCACGCCCGACAATTTCGGCAACTTCTCGCGTATTTACTTTAGACCATTTGCCTAATTTGTAGACTTCTTCAAGGACAATTTTTATTAGCTCAGGGTTCTCTTTCACGAAGCTACGTGCAGCTATCCAATAGCCTCCTTGGGTTGAAAGTCCTTTAGCATTACGAAGAATCCGAACTTTTTCCGTTCTCTGAAATATAGCCAGGTGGGGGTCTCCTAGCACAGCTGCATCAATGCTCTTACGCGATAATGCTGCACGAGTTTCTGGTGCTATTAGATTGAGATGTTTGACATCTTTTAGCTCTAGTCCTCCTTCTTGTAAAGCTTTAACCACAAAGTATTGACTAGCAGTAGCTCTTTGAAAGGCAATTCTCTTACCTTTTAAATCAGCTATAGTTTTGATGGGGGAGTCTTCCGGTACTACGATCGCCGAACCTTCACCAGTACCCGGTATAGTATTAGCAAGAAGAACAAAAGGAATACCAGTTGCTTGGGCAAATATGGGTGGAGTTTCACCAACAGTACCGATATCCAAACTGCCCACATTTATTGCTTCTAAAAGCTGTGGTCCAGCTGTAAATTGCGCCCACTGCACTTGAATACCCAAGGGATTCAAGTGTTTCTCTAAAACTTGTCTACTTTTGGTGATATCCGCAGCAGTAAAATAGCCAATTCTTAACAATTTTGTCTTAATGCCATTAGGAGCTGCAACTGCTACCTTTTCTCGTGTATCTGGTGCTTTACAACTTACTAAAGTTGTGGAGAGAGTAAATACTCCAGCTACTAATAAAATTAGAAAGTTGCATTTTCTAGATATTGCTACCATGATGTATTACCAATTTTCTGGGGTTTAAAATACAAGCTTTAATTAAAAAACTGATTTTGGAATGATGTAAAAGTTGAAGATGGGAAATTTTTTATTTTGCGGTTAGACTCTGTTTACTAACTCTCTCATCTAAATAATCTACTATAAGTCGGTCGGGTTGCAGTAGATTATGATTGTACGGACTTTACCACAAGCTAATTTAAAAATCAAGCAGCGAGGATGACGGTGCTATTGATGCAACTGGTAAAAAGAAAGAAACAATAGGCGTGATACTAGCGATCGCAACTCTTCCCCAAATCAAAGACCTCTCAATGACGACAAACGGCTTTTTACTCGCACCCATAGCCTTCGTCACAGTTCCGGTTGAGTTCCGGTCAAGTTCCGGTATTCTTACATATCCAAGTACTGCTGAAAAATAGAGTCTTTTTATTTCCAGAACTCACGGTGAAAGAGGAAGTCGAACTGTAAATGTACTACCTTGCCCAGGTTGACTTTGAACGTGAATATTGCCTTTATGCGCTTGGACAATCGCTTGAGCTATGGCTAATCCCAATCCCGAACCGCCAGAGGTGCGAGAGCGAGCGCGATCAACTCGGTAGAAGCGATCAAAAATTCGCAGTTGATGTTCTGGGGCAATACCAATTCCTGTATCTTCAACTTTAATCATGGCGTAAAGCTCACTTTTTCCCAAAAAAACCGTGACTTTTCCACCGCTAGATGTGGCTTGAATTGCATTGGCAATTAAGTTGGAAATTAAGCGATAAAGCTGTTCTTCATTTCCCACAATGTATAGGTTTTCTGAGAATTGTACCTGTTTAGAGAGATTGACTTTAGTTTCTACTGCCAAAAATGCTAATTCCTCAGTTAAATCGCTAATTAAATCATTCAAACAGCAAGGCTGATATTCTCCTGTTAGTTCTTTTTGGTCTATCCTAGTTAATAGCAACAAATCTCCAACTAATTGTGATAAGCGGCGATTTTGGCGTTTGAGTACATCTAAAATTCCACTATTGGCTTTTGGTTCTTGCTGTAACTTGATAGCAGCTTCAATAGTAGAGTACATTGCTGCTAAAGGTGTGCGAAACTCATGGGCAGCATCAGCAGTAAATTGTTGCATTTGTTGGTAGGAAAAATATACAGGTTGTATTGCCCTTCCTGCCAACCACCAACTAGACAAACCAACGAAAATCATGGAAATTGGCAATCCCAACACCAAAGCTAATTTTAAATAAGCAAGATGTTGGTCTAAATCAGTGATACTACGCGCCACTTGTAGATAACCCGAAATCTGATTTTGAGTATACAAAGGTAAAGTGATTTCGCGGTATCGAGTGCCAGAGGAATCTGTTAATATTTGCCAATGCTCTAATGCTGAGGTAACAGAGAAATTGTCAATTTCCATGCCTCCACTGGCAAAAATTTTTCCTGAGCGATCCAATAAGCGTATATAGTAATTAACTGGATTCGCCGCCTCTGTTATTGATTTTTTAATAGATGTTGTTTTAGGCAAACAATTTGTCTGAGCCACACATAATTCTAAAGAAAATTCTTTAGCGAGGCGTTGTAATTGTCCAGGTTGTTGCCAAGCTGGTTCAATACTTTTATGAAGTGCGTTTGCGACTGATTGCAATCCCTGGTCTATGGTTTCACGATAAGCATGGGCAACCACACTATAAACCCCCAAACTAGATAGCCCCAAAATACCGCCCATAACGAGGGTATACCAAGCTGCAAGCCGCAACCGAGTCTGGTGGAAAATGGGATTGCGTTCCATGTTTCTAAAACCTTGCTCAAAGTGTTGCTGTCAAGTTAGCAAAAATCAGCAGTATGAATGTTTAGGCGATAGCCCACACCATAAATAGTTTCAATCAAAGATTCGCTGTCTTCTTCTCCTAATTTGCGTCTCAATAAGCGAATTTGTGCTGCTACTACATTACTAATTGGTTCTGCACCAATTTCCCAAAGCTGATTGATAATCTGGTCGCGGCTGACAATTTGGTTAGGATGTCTCATGAAATATTCCAACAATTGAAATTCCTTGACGGTTAAAGAGAATACTCGGTTTTCACCGTGACAATACTGACGAGTAAGTTCATGAGTGCTGTAATTGAGAGTCAGGCAACCTACTTGTAAGCGTCGGGGTTTGACTTGAGGCGTAAGCGTTGCTCCTACATAAGAGGCTCGCCGTTGCAATGCCCGCAATCTTGCCAGCAGTTCTGCCATATCAAAGGGTTTAACTAAATAATCATCTGCACCGCTATCTAAACCGATAATCTTTTCTTCCATCCGGTCTTTAGCCGTTAGCATTAATACAGGTAGAATTAACTGGCGATCGCGCAACCATTTACACAACTCTATTCCTGAAACTCCCGGCAGCATCCAATCAAAAATCGCAAGTGTGTACTCAGTCCAGCCAGTTTCTAAATATTGCCATGCCTGCGTACCATCTAGAAACCAGTCAACTATATACGCCTCATGGCTCAGGACTTGTTTTATTGCTGCACCTAAATCTGCTTCATCCTCAACTAATATAAGTCGCATAGTCAACACAGTGCTAAAAGCCTTCTTTAAATACGCTTTCATGAAAAAGTGAAATTGTTATGAAATTTTTCTATTTCTTGAGCTAGAGACACTTTTTCTTTCAATAGAATGACTGAATACTGATAACCGATTTACTGCTCCGAGAACCATTAGTTCTTCAAAGCTAAACTCCTATCGAAGCATTGACAATAAAATGGGTTGAGAAAAAGTTTCCACAAATTCCACCACAACTGTTTGCCATTCACTTATGAGCCAGTATATTTACAGTAGTCTCACAGATGATGAAGAACTTAATTTTTCTGAGGAAGCAGAGGTTTTCGTTTTTCCCACTTCTTTCGCCCAGCAGCGATTGTGGTTTCTCGACCAGTTAGCACCGGGGAATCCATTTTACAACGTGTCAACAGCTCTTCACCTGACAGGTTCCCTCAATTTCACCGCCTTAAAGCAAACATTCAACGAAATTGTACGTCGCCACGAAACGTTACGTACTAGGTTTATTATGGTAGACCAGCAACCAGTACAGGCGATCGCACCTAGCTTAAGCATACCTCTTCCCTTAATAGACCTACGCAATTTCGACAACCCAGAACGCGACACACGAGTGCAGCAAATCGTAACCCAAGAGGCTCAACATCCTTTCAATCTCACCATTGGGCCATTACTGCGAGTAAAGCTATTACAACTGGATGAAGTAGAATATCTGCTGCTGCTAAATCTACATCACATAGTTGCGGATGGTTGGTCAATTGGAGTGCTAATTAGAGAATTGGGGGTATTATACAAAGCCTTCGCAGAAGATAAGCGATGTCTGACGACTAGCTACTCCGTATCTACGCTCTTACCAGAACTACCCATTCAATATGCAGATTTCGCTCAATGGCAACGGCAGTGGCTACAAGGAGTGGCAGCAAACGGCACCTCGCCCCTACAAAGCCAGTTAGTTTATTGGCAAAAGCAATTAAACGGGATTTCGGTATTGAATCTCCCCACCGACCGACTAAGACCAGCAGTTCCTAGCTACAGGGGTGCAAAACAATTTTTAGAGCTACCACACTCCTTAACTCAAGCGCTAGAGGCACTGAGTGCCCAAGAAGGCGTTACCTTGTTCATGACAATGCTGGCAGCGTTTCAGACTTTGCTCTATCGCTACACGCAGCAAGAGGATATTGCAGTTGGTTCACCTATTGCTAATCGCAATCGTAGCGAACTAGAAGGATTAATTGGTTTTTTTGTCAATAGCTTGGTGTTACGTACAGATTTCTCAGGTAAGGTGACGTTTCGAGAATTGTTGAATCGAGTGCGAGAGGTAACTTTAGAAGCATACAGTCATCAGGACTTGCCTTTTGAAAAGTTGGTGGAGGAACTTCACCCAGAGCGAGATTTGAGCTATCATCCTTTTTTTCAGGTTGTATTTAGCCTACAAAACACTCCTATCGAAACTCTAGAGTTATCTGGGTTAACGCTTTCGCTATTTGACTTCGATAGCAAAACTGCAAAACTTGATTTAGAATTCCATTTGTGGCAAGACTTGGAAAGTTTGAAAGGACAAATGGTTTATAGCACCGATTTATTTGATGACAAAACCATTACGCGAATGCTGGGACATTTTCAAACGCTGCTAAAAAGCATTGTTGCCAATCCAGAACAGCGGATTTCAGATTTGTCTTTGCTTACTGTGCAAGAACGACAAGAGTTATTAATTGATTGGAATGACACTAAAAGAGACTACTCAGGGAACAAGTGTTTTCATCAGTTATTTGAAGCACAAGTGCAGGAAACTCCCGATGCGATTGCGTTAAACGCACGCTCCGCGAACGCACTAGTCTTTGGCGATGAACAACTCAGCTACAAAGAGTTAAATATACGCAGCAACCAACTTGCACATTATCTGAAAAAATTGGGGGTAGTCCCTGACGTTTTAGTAGGTATTTGCGTAGAGCGTTCCCCAGAAGCGATCGTCGCCCTATTAGGCATTCTCAAAGCAGGTGGAGCATACCTGCCTTTAGATCCGAGCCTACCTCAAGAACGTCTTGACTTCATGCTAGAAGATGCACAAGTTTCAGTATTGCTGACACAAGAAAAGTTGCTCAAGCATTTTGAAGACTTCTCAAATCCAATTATTTGCATAGATAAAGATTGGGCAACTATTACACAACACAGCCAAGAAAACCCAACCAATTGTGTAAAATATAACAACCTAGCTTATATTATCTACACCTCTGGCTCAACAGGAAAACCTAAAGGTGTTTTGCTCCAACATCAAGGATTGTCTAACTTAGCGGCATCTCAGATTGAGGTTTTCAACATACAACCGATTAACCGCATTTTGCAATTCGCATCATTAAGTTTCGATGCCTCAATTTTTGAGATTGTCATGGCACTACAAACAGGAGCAACTCTTTATTTAGCAAACAAAGAATCTCTTTTACCCGGACAACCTTTGCTCAAATTATTGCGCGAAAAAGCTATTACTCACATCACCCTTCCGCCAGCAGTATTAGCAGTCCTAGCTACAGAATCACTGCCGGCATTGCAAACTATTATCTGTGCAGGCGAATCCTGTACCGATGATATTGTAAAACGTTGGTGGAATTCTCAGCGTCGGTTTTTTAATGCTTACGGGCCTACTGAAGCAACAGTTTGGTCAACCGTTGCAGAGATTAGTCATATAATTGAAAAGCCGCCTATTGGTCGCCCTATTCCTAATACTCAAATTTATATATTAGATAAACATTTACAACCTTTACCAATTGGAATTACTGGCGAATTATACATAGCTGGTGAGGGATTGGCACAAGGTTATCTTAATTGCCCCGAATTAACTACTGAAAAGTTTGTTCCCAATCCTTTTAATGATAAAAAGGGAGCGCGACTTTACAAGACGGGTGATTTAGCTCGGTATCGACCAGATGGTAATATTGAATTTTTAGGTCGCATTGATAATCAAGTAAAAATTCGTGGATTCCGCATTGAGTTGTCAGAAATCGAAACAGTGCTGAGTAAGCATCAAAGTGTCCAAAAAGCAGTAGTAATTGTTAAAGAGAACATATCTGGTAATAAGTATTTAGTGGCTTACATTGTTCTAAATGTAGAGATGCAAAATTTCTCGTCACTACTACGTAAATTCTTAAAAGAAAAATTGCCAGAATACATGCTCCCAAAAGCTTTTGTAATGCTAGATTCTCTGCCGCTAACAGCTAGTGGTAAAGTGGATCGTTTGGCGCTAACAGAACTCGACAGTCCGGCTAGCGGCTTAATAGATAAAACATTTATCCCTCCTCGGACTTCAACCGAGTCAACCTTAGCAAAAATTTGGGCTGAAGTGCTTAATATTGAGCATGTGGGTATTTACGATAACTTCTTCGACTTGGGAGGAGATTCGCTGTTAACTGTACGCCTGATGAAGCAGATACACAAGCATTTTGAGCGCGAATTGCCGCTATCTAGCTTATTTTTAAATCCGACAATTGAAAGTTTAGCAACTTCTCTATCCTCACAAGGAGATTCTCTTCCGTGGTCGCCCTTAGTTCCGATTCAACCTGCTGGTTCAAGCCCAGCTTTCTTCTGCGTCCATCCAATTTTTGGTGTTGTTTTCCCTTATTACGAATTAGCTCAGAATTTGGGAAAAAATCAACCATTTTATGGGTTACAACCCATTGGACTTGACGGAGAAAGTTCTCCATTAACTCGCATTGAGGATATGGCTGCTCACTACATTGAAGCATTGCGTAGAGTTCAGCCTAAAGGCCCTTATTTTTTAGGAGGTTGGTCTTTTGGAGGTTGGGTTGCTTTTGAGATGGCTCAACAACTCCAAAAGTCTGGGGAAGAAGTGGCTTTACTTGCTGTGCTTGACACTTTAGCACCAATTCCAGGCAATATACCTTCTTTGGGTAGTGGTTTCAAGTTTATGCTGACGACAGTGGCGCGATATATATGGCCCTTTTTCCTCGATTATTTTTATCTAATTATCGCGATCGCTAATAATCGAATTAACAGTTTAACTTCTCGGTTGACTAATTTTAATAAAATTGTGCGAAACTCCTTTTGGGAGTCGCTAACGCGATCGCTCCAAACAAATCTGTTCTCTCACTTCATCCGGAAAGAGGATGCCACAGTCAACGTTATACCTGAAGAATCCAAGTTAAGACTTTTAAGCGAGTTAGCAATTCGTCCAATGCTTCGTGTTTATTATGCCAATAGCCAAGCAGTTCTTAACTACGTTCCGCAAACCTACCCTAAACGAATTAATCTTTTCAGAACAAATGTTCAATCAAGCGCCAAGGAAGATCCGAGTATGGGTTGGGATCAGCTAACTGTAGGAGGAACGGAAATTCATCATATTCCTGGCAATCACCTAACTATGCTGAGAAAACCCCATATCCAAATTCTCGCCGCACAGCTAAGAGCTTGTATTGAGAAATCACAGAATTTAAAATAAGGATCAATATGTCTTCTGAAGAAGTCTTCGTCTTTCCAGCATCTTTTGCTCAACAGCGGCTATGGTTCCTCGACCAGTTGATCCCCGGCAATGGTATCTACAGTGTGCCGACAGTAATTCGTTTGACCGGTTCGCTGAAATTAGCCGCACTAGAACAGACTTTTAACGAAATCGTGCGTCGCCACGAAACCTTACGCACAACTTTTATTGTGTCGGATGGACAACCCCTACAGGCGATCGCACCCAGCTTAACAATACCTCTTTCTGTATTAGACCTCCAGCGATCGCCAGATGATGAACGAGAGGTTAAAGCAAAGTGCATTATTACCGCAGAGATAGAACATCCCTTCGATTTATCCTCCGGGCCATTGCTGCGAGTAATACTCCTGGTCTTTTCTAAGACAGAACATATTCTATTACTGAATATGCACCACATTATCTGCGACGATTGGTCTATGGGGGTACTGATTCGGGAACTGGGAACGCTGTACGCAGCTTTTGCACAAAACCAGCCTTCTCCTCTATTAGAACTGCCTCTTCAGTACGCCGATTTTGCTTACTGGCAGCGCGAGTGGCTGCAAGGAGAATTACTCCAAACCCAGTTAGCTTACTGGCGGGAGCAATTAAACGGTATTTCCATACTGCATCTACCTACTGACAAACCAAGACCAGCTATACAAAGCTATCAAGGAGCAACACAATTTCTAGAATTACCGCTCAAGCTAATTGATGCACTAGAAAAGTTGTCACAGCAAGAAGGTGTCACCTTATTTATGACACTGGTGGCAGCGTTTCAAACGTTACTTTACCGCTACACACACCAAGAAGATATCGCGCTAGGTTCACCAATTGCTAACCGCAACCGTAGCGAAATAGAAGGAATAATTGGTTTTTTTGTCAATAGTTTGGTGCTACGTAGCAATTTATCTGGAAACCCGACTTTTCGGGAACTACTAGGCAGAGTACGGGAGGTAACATTAGGAGCATATAGCCACCAAGATTTGCCGTTTGAAAAGTTAGTTGAAGAACTACATCCAGAGCGAAACTTGAGCCATCATCCACTATTTCAAGTGGTGTTTGGTTTTCAGAATGCGCCAATGTCAGCGCTAGAACTACCTGGATTAATACCTAGCTTTATGAATATTGACATCAAAAAAACGCGTTTTGATTTAGAACTGCATTTATGGAAGTGTTCTGAGGATTTTAGGAGCTTATGGGGTGCAAACTGGGAGTATTCTGACGGACTCCGAGGTGTAATGGTTTACAACACAGATTTATTTGATCGAGCCACCATTAGCCGGATGGTGGAACATTTTAAAACTCTGTTGTCAGCTATAGTTGCAAATCCAGAAGAACGAATTGCAAATTTACCGTTATTAAGTGAAGCGGAGTTACATCAGGTATTGGTGAAATGGAATAACACCCAAGTAGATTATCCTCAATATAAGTGTATCCATCAATTGTTTGAAGAAAAGGTACAGCAGTATCCTGATTCTATAGCAGTAAACTTTGCTAACGAGCAACTGACTTATCAAGATTTGAATACTCGCAGTAATAAACTAGCACACCACTTACAAAAAATCGGAGTATCTTCAGAAGTTTTAGTTGGCATTTGTATCTCACAGTCTATAGAAATGATCGTTGGTTTGTTGGGTATTCTGAAAGCAGGGGGAACGTATGTTCCATTAGACTCAAGTTATCCTCAAGAGCGTCTAAATTTTATGCTTGAAGATGCACAAGTTTCAGTGTTGCTGACACAAGAAAATTTGCTCAAGCATTTTGAAGGTTTCTCAAAACCAATTATTTCTATAGATAAAGACTGGGAAATTATTACCCAAGAAAATCAAGACAATCTTAAAAGCGATTCAAATAGTGATAATTTAGCATATATTATTTATACCTCTGGTTCTACAGGAAAACCCAAGGGAGTTGCTGTACCTCACAAAGCTGTAAATCGGTTATTGTGCAATACGAACTATATAAAATTAGAACCATCCGATAAAATTGCCCAAGCCTCAAACGTTTCTTTTGATGCAGCGACATTCGAGATTTGGGGAGCGCTACTTAACGGCGCTCAACTTGTGGGAGTTAGTAAAGATGTAACCCTTTCGCCTTATGAATTTGCATTACAATTACGAGAAAAAGATATCAACATTCTATTTTTGACTACCGCTTTATTTCAACAGATTGTTAGAGATGTTCCGCAAGCTTTTGCGACTTTGAAATATTTCCTGTTTGGTGGCGAAACCGTTGATATGAGATGGATTAAAAAAATTCTCCAATCTGGTGCGCCAAAGCACTTAATTCATGTTTATGGGCCTACAGAAAATACAACATTTTCTTCTTATTACTGCGTAGAAGAGTTACCATTAACCACATCTTTACCTATTGGTATCCCCATTACAAACACGCAGATTTATATATTAGATACCTATTTACAACTAGTGCCTATTGGCGTTACTGGCGAATTATATATCGGTGGGAAGGGGCTGGCGCGAGAATATCTCAATCGCCCTGAACTTACTACTAAACACTTTATTTCTCATCCTTTTAGTAATAATCCCAAAACACGCCTTTATAAAACGGGTGATTTAGCTCGCTATTTACCTGATGGCAATATTGAATTTTTAGGTCGCATTGATAATCAAGTAAAAATCCGTGGCTTCCGCATTGAGTTGTCAGAGATTGAAGCGGTGTTGAATCAACATCCAGCAGTGAGAGAAACTGTTGTTATTGTTGGTGAGGATGTACCTGATGATAAGTACTTGGTAGCTTATGTTGTTCTCAACCAGGAACAGATAGCGATGCAAGAGGTGCAAGGCTTTACATCCTTACTTCGTCAATTCCTCAAAGAAAAGTTGCCAGAATACATGGTGCCAAGCGCCTACGTGATACTGGAATCTCTACCTCTAACACATAATGGCAAAGTGGATCGGCGTGCTTTACCCATGCCTGATACAATTTCTTTCAATAATCAAGATTATGTGGCACCGCGATCGCAAGTTGAAAAGTTACTTGCCCAAATTTGGGCTAAAGTCTTGGGAAAAGAGCAAGTAGGTATCCACGACAATTTCTTTGAATTAGGTGGTCATTCTCTCTTGGCGACTCAGTTAATTTCTCGAATCCGCGATACCTTCCAAATAGATGTACCTGTACGCAATTTGTTTGCAGCACCAACTGTTGAACAACTTACTAAATACATTGAAACAACTTTTTGGGCGGCAAAAAGTTTAGATAAAGTTGGAACTACGGGTCAGGAGCGAGAAGAGGTAGAATTTTAAAGAGAAACACTTGAGTTTGACCAGCCAACGCAAAATGTGCTGATTGCTTCGGCAAACTGTTGGTTTTGTTGTTTGAGTCGATGGGGGATATTGTTCCCCGCACCTCTCAGTTAGATCCGTGCTTGCAACTTTCATTGCACACGGCTCCCGATGTTCTTAGCTTGCGCTTTGCTCATGTGTTTGTAATCGTTGCAACTCTCATGAATTGCTTCAAGATTTATTCTCTTCCAATTGGCGTGATTTCCGTCGATGTGATGCAGGTGAACCCGTTCCTCATCGATGAACTTTAGACCGCAGGAAGCACATCTATGGTTTTGCTTCTTAAGAGCAATAGAGGTTTCACCGTCATAGAGCTTGCTGTTACGTTCGCTCCAGTAGGCTGTATCTCCGTCATAGGGGGATTTAGTTCCCTTAACAGAAATGTGTTTGTTTTCGGAGTAAGGAACTGCTGGGAATGCCTTTATAACTAACTCTTTGCTAGTGTGGCGTGTTTGCTTGGTTTCCCTATTAAATACCGTGTGGGTTCTGTGATTCATGAACCAAAGTGAGAACTTTGTCCCGTCCATCTTGCAGAACTTATGGTAATTTCTCCAACTCTAACTACCGGGGCTAATTTCTCAGCCTTTGTGGTAGCACCATAATTCGAGTTGTTGACGATGTGTTTTACTTTCTTACGGAACGCTTTGAAGTTATCCACTGAGGGAATACATCTGAACTTTCCGTTTTTCTGGACTTTAAAGTGCCATCCGAGGAAATCAAACCCATCTGTCGCGGCGGTGACTTTGGTCTTCTTTTGGCTTACATTCATTCCGCGTTTGCGGAGGAACTCGCTGATTCTTTCAAGTATCTCAGTTGCATCATCTTCGGGTCGGAGTATAATAACCATGTCATCCGCGTATCGGATTGAGGGTTCTTTGATATCACTGGCTGAGGTTTTAGCAGTGATTCTGTGCCCTTGTTTGTAGTTTTTGTTGTACCGATGGATACTCTCAATCCCATTAAGCGCGATATTCGCTAATAGCGGACTAACCACTCCCCCTTGTGGGGTTCCTTGTTCAGGAAATTCTGGGTTGATTCCTGCCTTGAGGCATCGGAAGATACCGATTTTTAAGCCTTTTGGGGCAATGAGTTCGTCCATTATTGCTGAGTGATTAATCCTGTCGAAGCACTTTTCAATATCGAGTTCAATTACTCGTTTTTCTATTCCGTTGCTGCTGGAGCGGAGATTTACGAAGATGTACTTTTGTGCATCATGGGCAGAGCGCCCTGTTCTGAACCCGTAACTCCTGGCATGGAAAGTGGCTTCGTGTGCTGGTTCGAGTGCGTATTTTGCAAGGCATTGCCAGGCTCTATCCGCTATGGTTGGTATCTTTAACATTCTGGTAGTCCCGTCCTTCTTAGGGATGGGGATTTCCCGTAGTCCTTGATGTTTCCAATTTCCACTGTTCATTTTTAGTAGTTCTTCAAGGTTGAAGCGTTCTTCAAATGAGAGGGATTTCTTACCATCAATACCAGC
>NZ_JABXKN010000149.1:0-22116 GCF_017115065.1 Nostoc sp. JL23 | reverse complement strand
TCACTGGTGGATTAAAATCGGGGCTTAATCGTAAGTGATTTACCGAACATGATATAATTAGTTATGAAAGCCATTAATGCAATCCTATAATTTCTGCGACTTCGCACCAGATTTCCAACCAACACCCCACCCACTCCAATAGCCACAACATCAATAGGCTTTCGGCAATCACTCGTAAGAATCGATTGGAGAGACTAGACTACACTCCATAAGAGCGATGTCTACGACGGGCTGTCCGGTGTCGCTACTTCCTGTATTCCCAGATTCCCGCTCATCAGCAGCCCATCACCAGCAACCATATCCTGTGATACACCAAGGAAGGAGAAGCTCAAAATCGCGGATACCATCTGTAATACGCTGGCTTGTGCTGACTTCTAACCTTTGTAATGCCAACTTCAAGATTATTCGTTTTTTGCGTAAAGTACGAAACTTGAGGTGAATAGTATTATATCCCTCTTCTGTCACTCTCCGAAAAGATTTGCCATTTCTAAATTCTAGAGCTTTTGTATAGCCTGCGTAGGCGTAGCCCGCCGCAGGCATCGCACGATTATTTTCTAATAACAAATACAAGACCGATTTTTTTCTAATAGTATAGCTTGTATTCATTGCCTCATAAGGCTTCTAGCAATCGCCCTCCCGGAAAGTGACAGAAGAGGGATATAACGGTATTTACTATGGATAAGCTGGGGACAACATTTATTGTCTCCTATATAATTTACTTCATCAAAAACTGCTCTAGCTTTCGTCTATGGCAATTTCCGATGGTAGTGTAGCTTTGATTGAGAAATTAGGGTATTAGCCGATAGAGAGATAAAAGCAATACTATTTGAGCCAGGAGGTAAAAACATTACTATAAGTTAGAACTTAGCTAGTTTACACCATTCCAGAACCATTCTTTCGCTCGAAGTGGCTAAAAGCACACATATTGTGTAATGCAACTTAGTACCAGTAGTGATTGAGCCAAGTTTGAATTTCATTAACCAGCCAAGCACATTCTTCCTCGTTTAAGTGCCAATGTAACCTGTGGCGACGGTCTGTACGGATAATGACATGCCAGCCGTCGATCCTAATAGCATTGCCGCTACCAATTACCACAAGATCACTGTATTGAGATACATAAATAGAGCGAATATTTGCAATTAAATCTGAGCCTGATTCAGAGTATCTAAACCAACGGCTACTAAATTCAAAACGTCGCTTTTTCGCATCAAAGCGAATAAAAGCACCGCGCTTCTCTCCCCTGAGTAAACTAATTTTTCTAGCTATTAAATCTGGCAGTGAACACGATGAAAACAGCACCCACAATAGCCAAAAAAAGATGCTGATTCCTATTCCTCCAAATATACTAGGCAATCCCGCCAACAAAAACCAGAAAAATATCCATATTAGTTGACTTTCGTAATCTACTGGTTCCTCAAATTTATGAATTTCTAATTCTTCTGCTGACCTTTTTGTCACCACAATAGAAGGTCTAATACAGTATACACCTGGGTTCTTCTTGGAGCGAGTCATTTGAGAACTCAACTCCTGCTCTTGCTCAAGTGCCTTCAGAGCGGTGCAAGCATCGGCAAATCGTTGTTCTAAGTCTGGTTGAATCAGTTTCTCAATCCAACTTCCAAATTTTGAACTCAGGTTTGTGCGATCGCGAAATCGAATTCGCAAGTTATTCTGAGGTAGTTCAGCCGGAGCCACGCCTGTGAGCAAATAAATTAAAGTAGCTCCCAAAGCATAGAGGTCAGAGGCTGGTACAGCTCGTCCCCAAAACTGTTCCATTGGGGTATAGCCAATCGTGCCTACCACAGTAAAGGTTAACCCAGTGACAGTTGTGCGGTCTTGTACCGCACCAAAATCCACAAGATAGATTGACTGGTCTTGCCCTTGAATCAAGTTACTGGGCTTAATATCCCGATGGAGAACTGGAGGATTTAGCTGGTGCAGATAAATCAGAAGGAGCAAAATTTCTTTGGTAATTGTGCGGAGTTCCTGTTCGCTAAATCTTTTGCCCTGCTCCAACAACTCTTGTAAGGTGGAACCGGGAATATAATCTTGCACTAACCCCCACCAACTCAGTGACGTTCCTGGTTGCTGCTCAACTAAAAAGTAATCTCGGTAGCGGGGAATTTTCGGATGATTGAGATTTTGCAGGACTTGGGCTTCGCGCTCAAATAGTTTCAAATCGTCCCAATGAAGTTCAGTGCTAAACACCAGCAGCTTCAGGATAACTAACTCCTTAGTTTGGGTTGCCAAATCTGTCGCCAGCCAGGTTTGACGACCTGCAATCGTCCTTCCTAATTGCTGTTGAAGTTGATATTGTCCTTGCAAAGTCTGCCCTAAATCAAACATAACTTTGTATTTCCTCGGTACGCAAATAAATTCACTTTTATTTACTGTTCATTGCTCTTATAACTAACGTACACACTGCACCAAGCAATTTAGTAAATGTGGCATGATTAGATAGCTTAAGTGATTCACAAAACTTTCAGGTATCAACAGTGTGTTACTACGGTTTTAGACTGAAAACTACTAATAACTGCTTCCTTATTTCACAAAAATTCCTGTATATGTTGTTGATATTGGCGATCAAAGTACTGGTTTTATTATGATAAATAATTTTCGATTATAAATCTGTGATGTGCGATTGGTTGGTGGCGGTGTAGGTTAAAGGGAGAAATTCAAAACAGAATTTGTATATTCATACAAACTCATTACAAACCCATAACCAATTGAGTCACTAGTTAAATTCGGTGGATATCATCGACTTCAAATTTAATTTTCTCAAATTGCTGGTTCAGCCATTCTGAAAATAGATGAGAAATAATCTTTAAATGTAAAGCTTTATTTAATTTGGGTATCATAATTTCCTCAACATTAATCAAATGTACTCCTTTAGAAGTAACAATTGGTTTAAGAAGCTGAGGTGGAGTTGCTGCAAATACAGCTGTTGATATTTCTGGTTTCAAATTTATGCGGCTCAGTATTCCCTTATATCCTCCACATCGGCGTATCTCATCATTCTGGATATATTGGTGGGCAACTTCAGGAAAACTAATCTCACCCTCTTGAATTGCATAAAACATTTCCATTGCCAAGTCTAAATCATCAAAAACAACTTCATACATGACTATTTGAGCATAATCAAATTGATTTTCAACAAAGAACTGTTCAACTTTGTCGGCGAATAAATGTTCTGCTAACTTTGAGGAGAGAACATTATAATAAACTAACTCTTCAAAATCATCTAAAGAAAGACCGTGTTTTTGTAGCCAAGACCAAGTATTTTCAGCATTCTCAAGCTTGTTCATCATCCGCAAGCTATCTGCGGCTTCTTGAAGTTCTCCTGTTTCAACTTTTATATCTGCTTCTTGCGCTGAATCTATAATAATCTTGCGACTGAAAATAGTCTCAACAATAGTAGGAATTTGGCAGGAAAGTTTGATTTGGTGAATAATCTCTTCTTGGGAGACAGCAAAAATTTCTGACATAAATTAGCTCCTTAGTAATAATCGATTTTTGCTCAACTTTTTCTAAAGTTCTAAACCACCTTTTTGCAACTTCTTAAATGGATCTAACACAAAGTCAATAATGCGACGCTCCCGAACAATTACCTCAGCAGTTGCTGTTTGACCTGTTGTTAATAGAATCCGTTTATTTTTAGTTTGGATATAAGTTTTTGGCAATTTAATTTCTAGTTCAAAATTTTCTACTTTGCCTTGGGCAGTCTCTACAACTTTAGAGTCTGGAGAAATCCAGCGAAGTTTGCCTTCAGTTACTCCATAATCTTGAAAAGGATAAGCATCAAATTTCAATTTTACAGGCATTCCTACCCGGAGAAAACCACTTTCTTGACTGGGCATTTCGGCTCTAAATATCAAAGATACTCCTTGAGGTGCAATTTGAGTAATCATTTGTCCTGGTTGTACGACTGCTCCGGCATTATTTATAGATAACTGAAAAATTGTGCCATCAGTGGGAGTGCGAAGAGTTTGCTGTTGTACTTGAAATCGCAAAGACTGAATTTGTTTTTTGGTTTGGTTAATTTCTAATAGTACATCGACAACTTGAGATTGAAGTTCTTTAATTTGCTTTTGACTATCTAAAAGTGCAAGTTCACCTGTACGACTGATACGTTGATTGGTGCTTTGTTGCTTGGTAATTTCGGTAGTAGCTTGTTGGATATCTGATTGAGCTTGTTCTAGAAGTCCCTGGCGTTCAAACATAGCGCCTTCTATTTCTTCTAATTTACTTTTAGAAATAGCACCTTTTTGCCAAAGATATCGATAACGTTGTTTTTCATTATTAGCTAATTTCAGGCGATTTTTTTCTAAAATATATACTTGTTGACTGGAATTAAGCCGTTGCTGAATTTGGTCAAGTTGAGCAAGTTGCTCAGACTGTTGAGCTTGATTTTGTAATTGCTGAGTGCGTAAAGACATTGTGAGTTGATTTTTTAATAACTGAAGCTGATTTACGCGATTTTGTTGACCTTCTAGCTTGGACTGAGTTTGTTGTAGTTCAGTGCGAGTTAAATCAGACTCTAACTCCAGTAAAATTTGTCTGGCTTTGACAGTTTCTCCTTCTTTAACCTTGATGGCTACAACTTTTCCGGTAACAGGTGCATCCAATCTTACAGTTCTGCCTTGAGGTTCAAGTCGTCCTCTAGCACTACCTGTTTCGTCTACTTTAGATAGCATCGCCCAAGGTAAAACCATCGCAGCAAATATTACTAGCCAATATAGCAATCCTCGTGTCCAAACTTGTGGCAATGTATCAATTAATTCTTTGGTTAAAGAAGACCAATCTTCACTCACAGATGTAGAAGATTTTGACTGAGGTTTTAAGTCCAGTTGACTACTAGGATAGTGACCATTCTGACTCAATTGCTCTTGTGTAGTAAATTCGTTTGTCATTGTTAGGTCTCTAATTAATTAACGCCAAATAATTGATTTAAATTGCTACAGTTAGTTGTTTTTGATTGAGATAGAAATAGTGACCGCGTTTAACCATTAATTGCTCGTGGGTACCACTTTCTACCAACAAGCCTTTATCTAGTACCAAAATTTTGTCAGCATTGTGTACTGTTGAAAGGCGATGTGCAATCACCACTGTTGTTCTATCTTGGAGAATTGTGTTGAGATTAGTCTGAATGATGCGTTCAGATTCAGCATCAAGACTACTGGTAGCTTCGTCTAAAATCAGTAGTCGAGGATTTCCTACAAGGGCGCGGGCGATCGCTAACCGTTGTCTTTGTCCACCCGAAAGCGTTCCTCCACCCTCACCGACAAGCGTTTCGTAGCTCATCGGTAGTTCTTTAATAAATTGATGTGCGCCTGCTTATTTAGCGGCTTCTATGACTTCTTCTAAAGAGGCTTCAGGATGACCTAAACTAATATTTTCCCGAATTGTACTGCCAAACAGAAAGGTATCTTGGTCAACTACACCAATTTGCTGGCGGAGCGATCGCAGCGACAAGCTGGTAATATCATAGCCATCAATCAAAATCTTCCCTTCTGTGGGCGGATACAGCCCCAATATCAGCTTAGATATCGTTGTCTTTCCCGAACCACTGCGTCCGACAAGTGCGATCGTCTCTCCTGGTTGGACTTCAAAACTGATATTTTCTAAGGTGTTCTTATCACTTTCTGTGTGATAACGAAAAGTAACTCGATCAAAGCGAATGTAACCGCGAATTGGTGGTAAAGATTGATGAGACTGATGTTGTAAATCTTCTTCTGGTTCAGCATCAATCACATCATTAATCCGCTCAACAGCAATTAGTACCTCTTGCAACTCATTCCACAGCAGAATCAGCCGTTGAAAGGGATTAATCACGTTACCCAGTAACATATTAAAAGCAATCAGTTGCCCAATAGTGAGTTCATTTTGAATCACTTGCCACGCCCCAAACCACAATAACACTGCGGTGACTACAGCTTCAATTCCAGAGCTAAATATTTGCAGTGTGTTGCCAATTACCTGCCCAGAAAAAGTCTTTTTCACTGATTTACCAAAAAGTTCTTCCCAATGCCAGCGTACTGTATGCTCAACAGCCATAGACTTAATCGTGCGGATGCCAGTGAGAGACTGAATCAAATACCCAATTTCTTGGTTATGTGCGCCAAAAATCTCGCGGGAAACACGTTGTAAAAAAGGTGTAGCAATCAGCGCCAATAATACAAATGGTGGCACAATTACTAAGGTAAATAATGCCATTTTCCAACTATACCAAAACATCACTCCTAGATAGACAAATACTGTTAGTAAATCGAGAAAGATAGATAGTGCTTCACCAGTTAAGAAACGTTGAATTTTGCGGTTTTCCTGGACGCGAGAAATAATATCGCCAACGTAGCGAGACTCGAAATATTTCAGAGGTAAACGGAAGGTATGGCTAATAAAACCTACAATCAACGCTAGATCCACTCGATTAGCTGTGTGGTCTAAAAGGTATTGTCGTAGTCCAGTTATGGCAACTCTAAAAAGGCTAAATATGACCAAGCCTAGACCTACAGCCGTTAATGTCAGTTCACTACGCTGCACAACTACTCGGTCTAACAATAATTGCGTAAATAGTGGTGTAATCAGACCAAAAATTTGAATGAGGATAGAAGCAATAAATACTTCCAATAACACCAGCCAGTGAGGTTTAGTTAATTCAAAAAACTGCCAGAAAGCAGTGCTAGCTTCTTTTGTTTCTCTGAGTAGGGCTGTAGGTTGAAGTAATAAAGTATAGCCAGTCCAACCTGCTGTAAATTCTGTATGAGTCAGGGTACGCTGACCAATAGCAGGATCTCCCACGATAATGTGATCGCCTCTAACTTCGTAAACAACAATGTAATGTTGCCCTTCCCAATGCACAATAGCCGGGAGGCTTTGCTGGGCTAGTTTATCGAGACTGGCTTTTACAGGTCGAGTTGAAAACCCGATGCTTTCTGCTGCGGCTGCTAAACCTCGCAGCGATGAACCATTACGATCAACGTTGGCAATGTCCCGCAGGCGATTGACGCTAAAACGCTTACCCCAGTAAAGACCAACCATGACTAAGCAAGCCACACCACAATCAGATGCACTTTGCTGTTCAAAGAAAGGATAACGTCGAGTTATCCGTTGCCATAGATGACTGATTTTTACGGTTGGGTTAGGGAAGTAGGCTTTATTAATTCTTTTCTGGGACTGTTTTTTTGGCTCAACAGTAAATTGGGGAAATATAACAGGCTCAGACGCTGTAACTGGGTGGTTGTTAGCATCGAGTTCAGCCAGTTGTGGTACATATTCCAGTGCTGTTCCCCAATGCGAACGGCTGAGGCTGTATAGTTGCGTTGGTTGAGTTACCTGCCAACCACGTTCTTGAGGTAACTGAGATAAGGCGTAAATATTGCCAGCAGTGAGTTTGAGTCCTGATATGTGCAGTAGTTCGCCGCGACACAGTATCCAAAGTTGCTGGTCTTTGAGTAAAGAAGATGGAAGTTTGTTAATTTGGAGATTGTGCTGCTCTAGCAATGGTTGGATTTGCATGACACCCTCGTAAGCAGCATTATTCAGCGCCGCATTTTGGCGAAACAACAGCAGTAAATCCCAAAGTAGAGCTTGATGGTGAAAATGCTGCCCAATGGAGGGATATTTGCGAATAAGCGATCGCAAACAATTTCCGGGAATATAACCAACTTTAAGATTTACCGAAGCCCTAGCAGCATAAGGTTGAAATTGTTCTTCTGGAAATAGCGTTAGTTCACCGAATGATGTTTCCGTACCCACAGAAGCGATTAAATTATCGGTGCGATCGAGCAATCTGACTTTACCTGCCAGAATTATATAAATGCCAACGCTTGCGTCTGCTGTCTGCCAGAACAGTTTGCCTGCACTTGGTTGGAGAATTTCAATTTGTTTGATGCAGTCTGAAAATTCTTGTTGTGTAAGAGTCTGACCCAAGGTTTGGGCAAGCTGTTGAGTGGAAAATTCTGTTTTGTTCTGAACCATGATTTGTTGGGAGTTTAACCGCAGAATTAGTTGCTTGTTTTAGCGAAATTCAATGACCAGCAAAAATCCGGCTCTGGATTTGGTAGCAGGTTGCCAATAGTAATCCGAGAATTTTTTGCGTTATCAGTTTCTTTCTCGGCAGTTTTGCGTGTCTGGCGAGTCGAAAGTCCCATTTCTTTGAGCAAGCGGTTAATGTGGCAAGCACTAACTTTCATCCCCATCTCTTTTGTCAGATGCTTGCTTAACCATTGCCCTGTCCAGCGTTCAAATGAATAACCATACTCACGCGGACTATGGCTTGCCAGTTCTTGCAAACGAGCCAGATATTGCTCATTCACAGCCTTGGGACGACCCATCGGGCGATCACTCCAATGGTGAGCTTGACCTGTTTGGGCGATCGTCATCCAGTGCCGCGCCGTCTCCTGAGAGCATCCTAACGCTTCACAAATTTGAGTCTGAGATTGACCTGAATCTGCCAACAATATGATTTCAATGCGACGGCGATATTCTGGACGTAAATCTGTTTCTAGACTCTTGAGCAAGAGCTTATGCTGGAAAGTTGTTAAGTATAGACCTTGCTTGTCCACAGCAATTCCTCCTGGTATAACTTGCAATGCCCAGATAGAAATTAATCTGGATATTTCCTGAGAACCTCTGTTACTTCTCTGAATCAAAACTCCGGGAATTCCACATCTCGTTACAAAGCTTTACAATATTCGGATGAACAGTCAGAAGTCAGGCTTTCTAGGCTTTGGTGGTGTGACAAACTAAAAACAGCACCATCTACAACAAAAAACATAGCTTCAGTTTGAAATTAGATGATTCGTAGTAGTGATGCGCTACTGCACTGTAATTTTTCAGATAAAAGTACTTTTATTTTTTAATATTAAATATTTGAATAATTAAAACATAACTCATTTAATTATGCATAAATAAGAAAGTTTTAAGTCTTGAAATTATAGATTAAATCTCCGAAGATTGAAATGTGATTAGGCAATGTACAGCTAAACCAATTCCAAAAAACTTCATTTAAAAGGAAAAGTTCAATGGCTACTATCAATATTTCTGATTTGCGTCCTACTGGTTCTGATCTATTTTCTGATTCTGAAGGCTATCAGGTTGTTGAACTAGACGATAACGATCTAGACAATATCGTTGGGGGACTTTTTGGTGCTGCTGCTGGTGCTTTTGTTGCCGGGGAAATTGCACGTAGAGATGGGAAATCTCCAAGGAGAGAATATGATGATGCGCTCATTGGAGCAGCTGGTGGCTTTTTTGCTGGATTACCCGGAGGCCCGCTTGGTGCTGCTTTATCTACTCCAAAATAGAAGTCAAAATAAACTTGATTCCTGACCAATATTCTACATTCATTAATGCTTCATAGGCTGATATTGAGCGTAGCAAAACCTAACAAAAACAAACTCACTTTGGTTTTACGAATTCAACCAACCTATACAAGCAAGATTTGTTGGTCAATCAAGTAAAAATTACTCTAGTAGGAGTCAGTTAAATCTCAATCAAACAACTCTATTAAGGACAAAGAAAACAATGGCACACATTAAAGTATTAAATTTAGATAATGCTTGCTCACTATCTGAATTAAGCTGCGAGGACATAAATATTGTTAGAGGAGGATACGCAGCTACATTGTATGCTACTAAAAGTCCTATTGCTGCTCGTGTTGCATACGATATTACTTTGATTAGAACAGGTAGTAGAGTGTTAGCTTGGGTGGCTTCTTTATCTACTTCAGATTAGAGACCAAATAAAATCTGAGTGTTAGGCTCATAACTGTGTTGCTTAGTGCCTTTCAGATAAGCATTAAATGATACGAAACTCCTGAAACTAAACTTGGTTTAGTTTCAGGAGTTTAATTAATACATACAAAATAAAGTAGCTCGATTTTTGTCATTCAATATCCAGATTTATGGTAGGCAAAGTAACAACTCAAGGCGATCAAATCCTCAAAGCAGACATTGCACGTCAGCTTTTTGGTCTTGACGGTCAAGGAATTAAAGTAGGCATCATCTCGGATAGTTTCAATTCGCTTTCTGGATTAAGTGAAAATGTTAAAAGTGGAGATTTGCCTGGAAAAGCGAATCCATTTGGATATCAGCAACCTGTCAACATCCTTGCAGACAGTAATGAGCCACTATTAGATGAAGGTAGGGCATTAGGTCAGATAGTTCACGATATTGCACCAGGGGCAGAGTTATTTTTTCATACCTTCATTGAAGAGGATCGAAACAGGCTCTTTGCAGATGAAGAAAGTTTTGCCAAGGCAGTTTCTACTCTTACTGCTGCCGGGGTTGATATCATCGTTGAAGACGCTGTCATTCCTGCTTCTCTTCTACAAGACGGTAAAGCAGCTAAGGCTATCGAAGCAGCGATCAATCAAGGCGTAATAGTTGTCTCTGCGGCTGGGAATAATGGCGGAATTTCATACGAAAGTGTATTTCGTCCAGGCGCTGAGTTTGAGCTTGAAGGTCTTCAATTTCAAGCCCACGATTTCGACCTCACTGATGGCGTAGATTTCTTTCAGAACATCAATCTCCCAGAGGAAAATACACTGATCAGCCCTCTTTTGGGATGGGACAATCCGATTGGGGAAATCAAAACGGAATATGTCCAGTTTTTAGTAAATACGCCTGAATTGCCGAACCCAGATAATATTGTCGCGATCTCAGGATTCACTAGTGAGTCTGCTGTAGATGTTCCCCTTCAAGGACTTGTGTATGCTCCTGAAAAGGATGAACAGCTTTACTTTGTAATTGCCAAAGTTGGTGATGATGTATCCAAAAAACCAACGTTTATCAAGTGGGTTAGTGGTGCTAATGGGGCAGACCGCAAAATCGACTACGAATACATAGACGAAAATGCCAATAATAGGTCAGTTTATGGTTATAGCAATGCACCTAACTCCATTACAGTCGGCGCAACTGACATAGACAATCCTACAGAAGTCAGGAGTTATTCAAGTCGTGGTGGCTCTCCAATTTTGTTTGATGCTGAAGGTAATAGATTAGTTAATCCCATTTTTAGAAATAAACCAGAAATCTATGCTCCAGATGGCGCTGCAACTAATTTCCCAATTGATTCCCCATTAGCTGAATTTTTAGGTACTTCAGCATCTGCTCCTCATGTAGCAGGTATAGTCGCTTTAATGTTAGAGCGAGCTGATGGGAAACTTATCCCTGAAGAGATTCGTACTAAAGTCCAAAATACTGCGTTTTCTATAGGAGAAGGTTCAGGGCTTGTACAGGCAGATAGAGCTGTTATAGAGTCATTTTTTTCCAAAAAGATAGGGTCTGACTATAAGGATTTTATCTACGGGACGGATTCTGCTGACAATCTTTATGGCAACAACGGTGCTGATATTCTCATTGGAGGTCAGGGACGCGACTATTTAGTAGGAGGAGAAGAAGCAGATATTTTAATAGGAGGTAGCGGCAATGATGTCCTCGATGGCGGTAAGGGCAACGATATCCTGATCGGTGGAGAAGGAGCCGATCGCTTTGTACTGCGATCGCTTTACGGACAAGATAAAATACTTGACTATCGTCATGGAGAGGACTTTTTCATCTTAGAGGATCTAACATTTGAGCAACTCACAGTTACGCAAGGCAGTTTTAGCACTTCAATTCAGGTTACAAATACGCAAGAAAGACTAGCAGAACTTATTGGAATACAAGCTAGCACCATTGGGGTGGAAAACTTTATAGCGTTGGCATAGTAAGAAAGGGTTGGCTTTGGAGATTGGACTCGACCCGAAGAAATTGATGTGGCGATCGCAGTCCTTCAGCAAGGTAAAGTAATCTACATATCAGTATAATTACAACCAATTACCTACCAGAACATAAGGTGCCCAAAAATATGGGCGATTTTCTTTAGCTAAAATTGCCAGTTGGGCGCGTTGCAGAGCTTGGGCTTTAGTTACCCCAGCATCCAACTGTCGGTATAATTCACCCATAAACTCGCTAGTAGATTCATCATCTATTGTCCACAAAGTTGCTAGCGTACTGCGTGCGCCCGCCCGCACCGCCACGCCAGCTAATCCCAAAGCATCTCGTTTGTCTCCCGTGGCAGTTTTACAAGCACTAAGAACGAGTAATTCAATTGTTTCTGGTCGGCTTTCACCCCTAGTTCGTAGTAAATTATCTAATTCTCTAACCTTCAGTAATTTATCCCAGGTGAGAATATAAGTTTGTTTAACGTCTGAACTAAATTGCCCGTGAGTTGCTAGATGTACCACTGAAAACGGACTAGATTGAATTTGCTTTTCCAGATTAGTTTGAGTAAAATCCTGATTTAAAAGTTGTTTACTTTTTTTCACTGAAGACTGGACTTGTTTTAATTCCTGTGTCACATTTGAGAGTTCAGAAAAAGATTGACCTTCAATTAAGCGTTCTTGCTCAACTCCGGCAACTAAAACATTTAGCTGCACGTTTTGTAAAGGTTTGGGATCAACAAGTTGCAAACCAGGGGTCAAAGAAATAGCATAATTTTCTATTAGATATTTTTGCTGTTGTTTGTCGTAGAGAATCGCCATTGGGATATTCCGCAACGCACCATCTAGTACAAACACTAAAGTTTTTATCTCTTGGGTTGCTAAATTTGCTTCAATAGGTTTAATTAACCAATCATATAACTGTTGTGAATACTGCTTAACATCAGGTTCTCGGCTAGCAATCGGTAAATCTTTTTGTAATTGTTCTACAGTTTTTTCTAATACATTTTTAGATATTTTAGTAGTATTGTGGTAAATTGTATCTTGCCCTGGCAATCTAGTAATAATTTCTAGTCGGTTATCTAAAATAATTGGATAGATAACCGCTGTGGATTTTTCTTTTTCAACTAATTGATCAAGTCCAACTCTTGGTAGTAAACAAGGCGAACGAAAAAAGTTATCTAATTCTGCTAATTGGAGAGATTCAATTACTTGGCGGGCTTGAAGGAGATGATCTGACTTTTGAGTATTTTCCTCCAATTGCAACAGTAAATCAACGTACTGTCGATATACTGGTTCTATGCTCTCGCGGAAGGAAAATTGGACATCAGGATTAATTGCAACTAAATCGTTACGAAGGGATTTGAGGGCGTTATAAGCTCGATTATAAGCTGCTGTTGCAGCTGGGATATTGGATTGCTTTTGAAATATCCGTCCCATTTGCCAATGCCATTGATAAGCAATGTCTTGAGCATCAATAGACTCAGCTTTCACTAAGGCTTGCTGCGTGAGGCCTTTGGCATCAGATAACTGTCCGCTTTGTTCGTATAGTTCGCCAAGAGTACCAATTGCATAAGATTCGCTTCGTTCATCTTTTAAACTCTTAGCAATTTCTACAGCTTGGGCGAGCATTTGAGCAATATCTTTTGGCTGAACTTCGTTTTGGATCATTTTGCTCAGACTTTGGGCAAAGTTAATTCGGTAATTAACAGCCGTCCGACTTGGAGGCAAATTGTTTATCTGAGACTGAATTTGGGATAATAATGCTTTTGCTGTGCTAATTTTTTTTTGTTCTACTAATAGTCTTAATAGATTTAGTTCAGCTTGGAGGCGCACAGTAGATGTTGCAGATGCAATTTGCACCGCCTGTTGATAGTATTGGATTGCTGTTTTAGTGTAATCATCGGCGCTGTTTGAGTTACCTAAACTAACTTGAGCGTATGCTTGAGCGCGGGCTGTGTTACCTAAACTCAGTAAAGCATTACTTTGAGCGATCGCATCTCCCACTTTCCTAGCCACAGAATAACTTTCTTCTAAAATTTTGTGCGAATCGTTTAAATAACCCAAACCTCGCAGCACATTCCCTAAGCTCTGCAATCCTGTGGCTTTCAGAGAAGAATCTGGTTGTTTTTGGAGAATTCCTTGTACCAAAATTAATGTTTTATGTGCTTGCAAGTAATTTCCCAAAGCTTGCATTGCTTGGGCTTGATTAATCCGATTGCGAATCAGCGCTGATGTATCATCTAATTGTTGATAAATTTTAGCTGCTTCTTGCCAAGTACCCAAAGCGGCTTCAGTTTGCCCCCGTGCTAATTCCAGATTTCCTTGAACATCTAAAGCTTGGGCAAATATTTGCGATTGTTCTTGTGAAGAATTAAAATCTTTGAGAGTTTGTAATAGTTTAATACTTTGTGTGAGCGCTTCAGTTGCCTCTTGCCATTGTCCTAGTTTTTGGTAGGCTAAAGAAAGATTGCTCAAAGTTATAGCTTCGTTTAACGAATCATTATTAGCCGTAAATTCATTAGCTGCTTTTCTTAAAACTTGTACCGCCTCCATAAACTGTCCCACTTCATAAAGTGCTTGACTTTGTTGCACTAAACTATAAGTCTTAGTTGGATTGACAGCAGAGGTTGTTGTTAAAATAGAAAAGGACAGGGTTGTAGATTTTGAACTACGCGCATCGGCGACTACAGGGGAAGAGCGTGATTTTACAAACGCCACCATTAAATAATTAGATGAGTTAAAGATATACGGACAATATATGCACAGTAATGCAGTCAATAATGCTATTAATAAATGCTTTAAAAGTTTCATATAATTCAAAAATATAAGTTATTTTAGAATTATAATACTTATTCTTTCTAGTTATTTAGAATAGAAATCTAACACAACTATTTATAACTCTGCAATTTCGTGTGAAATTAAAACGGTTGATATTGTCCAAAAAAGTGTAATTGTCAGGTTGTTGAACAACATGAGCAAGCAGAATGCTATAAAAGCCTGAGTCACTTTAGCTACCATGACATTGAATTGGGTTCTGTCTGGAAGTGTGAGAAGTAGCGGTAGATGAATTAGCAGTGAGGACTATTTGCCCTTTGGCGTTTAGCACTGCACTTGTGGCTTCAACAATACGTTTGGGAGTGGAGGTAGTTGGTTTAGTGGCAATAGGTGGTAGGGAACGGTTGTTATTGCTGGGTTTAAGAGACACCCAATTTATTTGGGTTGCATCAGGAGTGAGAATATCTTTAGGGTTGGCTGGTAAACCACCTCGTCCGGCAATCGCAAACTTGCTTTGAGCATAACCTGGACTATAGCAGCCTTGGGCTACTTCAGTATCAACTGATATTGTTGGCAATTCAACTAAGCCACTGTTAGGGTCGATATCAGGTGTGTTTAATTCTACAGTGCCTTGCGTACCAAATTCTGAACTAGCAGTGATGTCACTCAAGAGAGTTGGACTTTCACGAAACTTAATACCATAAATACCAGAGGCTTTGATATCCACTCTCCCACCTGTGCCTGTAAAAGCATTAGCAGTGATGTCACTATTTTCAAGAGGTACGGCAACGATGAAACCTAACGGGGCATTGATAGTAATGTTGCCACCATTACCACCAGCTTGTGCTGTACCTGCGGTGGTGGTAATTTGAGCGCCACGACGGAGAAGGAGTAAATCAGTTTGTAAGTTGATATTGCCACCGTTACCCGATGCAGATTCGGCATCAAGTCTGCCACTGTTGTCTAGGGTAACTCTAGGCGAGGTGACGATAATATCTCCAGCAGTACCCGTCGTACTTTGGGAGTTAACGAACAAGCCACTGTTAAAGTTTGAACTACTACCAGAAATGGTAACAAAATCAGCCGCATTAACTTCGATTGCACCTGCATTCCCTTGTCCAAAAGTTTCGGCAGTCAGAAAAGCACCATCTCGTAATGAGAAAGAACCAGAATCGATAGTAATATTACCCACATTCCCTACTGTCCCCGTTTCCACCAAACTGCCAATCCCACTGACAGAATCGTTTTTCTGCCCAGCAATATCAACAGCACCAGTAACATTAACATTGACATTCCCTGCATCCCCCCGTCCTGCTGGTTGGGTATCAGATGCACTACGAGTAAGGGTTACTAGTTGAGCGCCATCAATTAGTGATAGTGTTGCAGCATTGATATCGATATTGCCACCTTTACCGACACCTCCTGCTTCCACTGTGCTGAAAATGTAAGCATTATCTGCAAGGGAAACAGCATCTTTTGCACTCACTGTCACATTCCCCGCATTCCCTTGTCCAAATGTTAAAGCCTGAAGTTGAGCGCCGTCTCGTAATGAGAATGAACCGGAGTTAATAGTAATATTACCCCCATTACCAACTGCCCCGGTTTCCACCGTGCTTAAAATTCCACTACTAATCAAACCGTTTCTCCCAGCAATATTGACAGCACCAGTAACATTAACATTGACATTCCCCGCATCTCCCTGTCCTGCTGGCTGGGTAGCAGATGCTTTACGAGTAGAGGTTAGCAGTTGAGCGCCATCAATTAGTAATAGTGTTGCAGCATTAATGTCAATATTGCCACCTCTACCGACACCCCCTGCTTCCACCGTGCTGAAGATGGCAGCATTATTGGCAAGGGAAACAGTATCTTTTGCCCATACTGTCACATTCCCCCCATTCCCTTGTCCAAATGTTGAGGCAGTAAGTAGAGCGCCATCAATTAGTGATAATGTTGCAGCATTGATGTCTATATTGCCACTCCTACCGACACCCTCTGATGCCACTGTGCTAAATATGCCAGCATTTGCAAGAGAAACAGCATCTTTTGCACTCACTGTCACATTCCCTGCATTCCCTTGTCCAAATGTTGAGGCAGTAAGTTGAGCGCCATCAATTAGTGATAATGTTGCAGCATTGATGTCTATATTGCCACTCCTACCGACACCCTCTGATGCCACTGTGCTAAATATGCCAGCATTTGCAAGAGAAACAGCATCTTTTGCACTCACTGTCACATTCCCTGCATTCCCTTGTCCAAATGTTGAGGCAGTAAGTTGAGCGCCACCTTGTAACCAGAAGGAACCAGAATCAATAGTAATGTTACCCCCATTACCTTTTGAACCTAAACGCACAAGATTGGCAATTATGCTCCCACTGCCTACAACTTTGATTTCATCGGTAGCATTAAGCGTAATATCTCCTGCAACAGTTTCAGGTGTCCCCAAACCTTGGCTAATACCAGCACTTAGGACAGTTCCTCCTAAAATCTCTAGATTTCTGACATTGACTGCAATATTACCGTCACCAATCCCAGTTACAAGTACACGTGAACTATTAATAAAGGATATATCTGCTCGCGCAATATTCTCAGGAAATTTCAAGCTGAGATTATCGCCATTTACACTCAACGCTACAGTACCAGGTTCTGCCAATCCTCCTAACTCAACTCGTCCACCATTAGCATTTAATCGTCCTCCATCCATGCTGACATTACCACCTACCAGCAGTAGACTTTTTCCATCTGGTACTCGTAAACCAAATGCATCAAAACCTGCTGGATCTGTTTTTGCGGGTGCTATTGAGTTATTTTGAATCGGCGCAGTAGCAATTTGATTAAATAGTAAGGCGGAAGGATTGACTGTTAGCAAAGATGTAGAATTTTCTGGATTAGTAGCACTAAAAAAACCGCGATCGCCAAATTCAATAGCATTAGCTGTAGTCCCTACAAACGAACCACCAATATCTAGTCTTGCCTCCCGTCCAAAAATAATCCCATTTGGATTTATCAAAAACAAATTAGCTGTACCATTAGCGCGAATTAACCCTTCAATATTAGAAACTGACCCACCTGTAACCCGACTAATGATATTTTGAATATCTACAGCATTATTAAAGGAAGCAGCGCTACCATTAGGCACAGAAAATTCGCCAAAGCTATGAAACAAATTACTTCCTGCTTGCGTTCCTTCAGTAATATTGAAGATATTCCCCTCTCTTGTGACGCTGGAGTTATTAGGCAAGGTGTTATCCGGGGTAATTTGAGCCAAAACAGACTCTTGCCAAGAAGCAATTAACATCCCACACGCCACAAAACTACTACACCAACATCCCCAATCTTGAGTTACTTCTGACATAACACCTCTAAGAAATTAGTAACTTCACTGTGTGATTAGTCTTATTTTTCTAAGTTGTAATGCTCTACAATTGGCTCTTTAGTAATATCTTGCAAGCCAACTACATTTAATAAGTCAACCCAATCTTTATTAATAGTTGCATCCTGCGGATTAGCGCGGCGCAGTTGACCTAAATTAGTTAGGGCATCATACCAAATATTATTGCTACTATAAACAATGTACTCCCTTGATTTTGCGGTCTTCAATTGACTATGAAGAGCCTCTGTCATCACCTTTTTTTGCACAAACCCATCTACATAAAAATTATCAGATATTTTTTGCGGATCGCCACAATAAATATGAAAATACCAGTGATATTTTTTATCTGCTTTTAAAGAGTATTGCGATCGCGATGGCAAACTAATGCTAACAATACCAGATTTTCCAGAGAGAGTAAGAGGTGTTCGATAAACATTTTGTACATCTTTACCATCTAGCACTTGTAACACGAATTCTCCATAACGCGTGGTTTGTGGTAATTGGGGAACATAAAACCAAAATGTTGGATTTTCTGCAACTGTTGATGCTAAAAATGATTCCTCTGCATCGCCAGGTACTAAAGCAGTCAGACGTGTCAGAGAGTTAGGACACTCAGGATTACGCCCAGCCCCGGCTCTGCGCCGACCTGTCGGTGCACCATTTCTGGGCAATTTTGGTTGGCGAAAAGATTGGAAATGCGAATTTTTAAAAGTGTTTTGAATCGAATCAGTCAGATGTGCTTGCACTGATTGTGAATAATTTGTTGTACTAATAATTAGCAAAGGAATTATACAGGCATGTTGAATGATTTTTTTTCTAATCATGACCAAAATTTAATTGTTTTCTCTTACTAAGATGTAAATGTTTAAACCATGAAATTACTATTATTTGGGTAGCTAGTAATGCTAATATTGGAGGGATAAGTGGCACCCATCCAGCCAGCGTAAAAATGCCAAAACATAACCCAAATAATATTAAAAGTGTTACTACCACCGCTAATCCGATGTGCAGCGGTTTTAAATAATACCATGCTGTAATACCTCCTATTAATGACCATCCCCATATCCAAAGTGCTTCCATCCATCCAGACCACCACCACAACAAAGGTCTGCGGTCTAAAACTGCACTCAGGATTTGACTTAGCATCTGCGCTTGTACGAACACTCCCGGTATTTGCTTTTGCTTCGGTTTTGCATTAGAACTAAAAGGTGTTTTCCAATAATCGTTAGGATTGTTGGTGGTGGGGGCAGAAAGACCAATAAGAACAATGCGGTCTTTGAGTAATTTAACTGATTCTAATGGGATTTTTTCATCTAACACATCTCTCAAACTAACTTGCTCGGCAATTTTTTCCACTGAGGAGAGAGAACGATAATTCAACAATATTTGATAACCAGATGCATCCACTTTTTGATAACCGCTAGTGTGTTCGTTTAATTGCTCAAACACAACGTTACCAATCTGCAAATAATCTCCTTTCGTAACACTTGATGTTTTGCCTTCTTGATCTAAATAATGAAGTGCTAGTTGTAGACTAAAAGCGTATTCTGTGGTACATAGAGATTTTGAGGGAGGAGTCAAATGTAAAAGTTGGCGACGAGCAATATCTTCTTCGTCTGCAACAAAATCACTAAAACTCAAGCGTTCTCTGGAAACTCCAGAAGGTGGGGGAATTCCATCGGTATCACCATCATCATAAATAGTAGCAACTTTGCACACAAAAAATAGACGGTTATCTTCCTGAAAACGAGTAGCTAAATTTAGATATTTTGGATCTAAAATACCATCC
Organism: Nostoc sp. JL23; assembly: GCF_017115065.1. Classification (NCBI taxonomy): domain Bacteria; kingdom Bacillati; phylum Cyanobacteriota; class Cyanophyceae; order Nostocales; family Nostocaceae; genus Nostoc; species Nostoc sp. JL23. The sequence continues at coordinate 2,478 of NZ_JABXKN010000149.1, read as the reverse complement.
CGATAAATATCTAAACCGATAGTTCGTGGTTGATACTTATTTAATTTTTCTAATAGTTGAGCAAGGGCTTGGTCAGATAATGACCATCGCATTTGCATTCCTTTATTGAGTTGATACTGGATATCCGCTTCATCAATAGTGATAATTAAAATCCGTTCGTCGGGTTGTTCAGTGACAAGTTGCGATCGCAATTGCATAAAATGGTCAAAAGCTTGTAATTCCGAGGTTTGCAGATAACCCCAATACCGCACTCCCAAAACTAAACTTGTTACCAACAAGCTTGTCAGCAATATTGCCATTCCACTCTTGGGAGCAAACATTTTTCGATGCAACTGCCAAGTCATCGGCACTACCGCAGGATGTTCGTTAATCACTGGCAACCAACTTGCACCTGGATATTCCTTTTCTATTCCTTTAAGCCTTTGTCTGGCAGTGCGAACCGCAGCATATATAGATTTTCCTGATGAAAAAACCTCCAGAAAATGCTTTAAAAATTTTTGAGCTACGAAGTCTGGCACTGGTTCTCGCATAACAATAATTTGCGGAATCTGTAAATCTTGTAGTTCTCGCGCTAATCCTAATCCATCACAAGAGTTAAAAATCGCTAATTGTAATCCGTTGGCAACAGCATTTCTCAAGTCATGTCTGAGTTCATCAATTGTTAATTTATCTGTCTTATTAATATAGATACAACCAGTATCACCTTCGCTTTTGGTATGACCTGCAAAAAATAAAATATTCCAAGGTTGTTTCCACAATTTTTCGTTGATATCTGAATATTGAGGTTCTACTAAAAAAGTTGTAGCGGCATTAGGTAATTTCTCTAGTAACTGGCGGTCTTGCTCGACATCAATACCGTCACTATGGCCTAAAATTGCCAAAATTCTGATTTTATTTCTCCAGGTAGATGTCTGCAATGCGGGTTTTACTCGTTCTGATTCTGGAATACTGAGAACAACTTCAGCTTTGAGGTAATCTCTATCTATCAAATCCCACAAATGCCAGGGAAGTTTCTTGAGTTGCAAACAGTGAGTGCGAATCAACACCCGTATTTCTTCGTCTGGCATCAGATGTTTGAGCCATTTTTCCCGCACGGGACGGAAAGATTCTGACAGCAACCATTTATTCAGATGCTCCTGCACCTCACTAGCTTTTGTGTCGTACTCCTTACGTCGCTGGGAGATAGAACCATCGTAAATAATTTTTTTTGCTTTGATGCGGGTAAATTTCCACAAACTGCGATAATTCAACTGCCACTGGTCAATTGCTGTTGCCATATCTAGATTAGAGGGCAGCTTGCCAGTAATTTCTGTAGTGGGGCGTTTGCCTTCTTCTCCAATCTCCAGCGTTACCTGCACGCCTAAGTGCAAATCGCCATCTAGCTTCAGCACAACTAATTTTCTCATTGGCAGTACCCCTGCTATTGTTATTAACAAATGACAAAATTTTCTGTAATGCTGATATCTCCCAGAGCTAGTTTAACGCTGAAACGTTCTCCCATCTCACAACTAAATTGCAATTGAATATTCTTATTACTGCTTCTAGTTTGAGCTTCCATCACAGATGCTCCCTCAAAATCTAGTATCATTAGATGTAGATTTGGGGGTAGATAATGTTGCCCAGTTGTTGGATATACTTCTACGATAACGTCCATTTCTTGCTCGTTGTCTGGAGGCAGGGTGACAACTAAAACCACTGCGCGTTGGCGTAGCCCGCCGTAGGCATCGCTCAAAATTTTTCCTAAATCAATCAGCTTACCCCTACTAATAAAAGCGCCATTAGCACTTCTCAAACTCCAAGCTGGATTGATACTTGGAGTCCCTAAAAGAGTCTCAACTTCTTGCCACCCAGATTCAAAAATATTCTCTAACCATTGCTTCAAATTAACTAAATTCTGATTACAGGTCAGCGAATTATCAGCAAGTTGGATTTGAGAAAGTTCTTCTAAATACTCTAATAGTTCATCTAAAGGTTGCAATTGGTTAATGGGTAACAAGTCAGTTTGTACCTGCTTGACAAATCCCAACAATTTCGCTTCTCTAAATGATTTGCATATCTGCACAGCTACATAACCAATTCGATTTGACTGTACTTCCGGCGGCACATAAACAAATTGTGCATCTGACAATACTGGGCGACATTCTAACAAGCCTAAGTTTTTAAGCGACAAATCAGCGACATCCATAAGTGTCTGTTGGATGACATTCCAACTGTCACTTTTATTCAAGTCTGTTTCAAATCCCATGCAACATAGATAATAGTTTACAAAAGATACAGACAAAGTATTGAGATAAACTTGTTCACCTTTTGCTTGTGTGGCTTGTTGTCTGCGTAACTCTTCTGCTCGATGCCTTCCATCCACAGGTATAGGGGCTGAAAATTTTAAATTCCTCTTTGGTGGAGGTATGAGCCACTAGAATTAGCGGGACTTAGACAAAACAGAAGAGTAAAAAAGAGTACAATGCTTAATTAGCATAG
>NZ_JABXKN010000103.1:12031-22485 GCF_017115065.1 Nostoc sp. JL23 | reverse complement strand
CACTTGTATAGATGACTTTGAAATCCTTATTAGTTTTTGTTAGGAAATAAGGTGCGTTTCCCCTGAGTCTAGTCCTTTCTTTTTTAAAATTGATGTTAGCTTCTTTGTTGAGAGCAAGTTTTGCTGCAAGCTTTGGCGTTGCTGTTCAATTGCTTGCTTGTCTACATCTTGCCGCCGTTGTTGTAAGGAGTTAACATCACGTCCCTGTTGTTGTAGTTGCGTCAGTTTGTCTCGTACCAGTTGTAGCTGCTTAAGTAATTCGCTTTGGTCTAACGTTGCCAGTACATCTCCTCGTCTCACAAAGTCGCCAACTTTGACATTTACTGTTCGCAACCTACCTGCAATTGGCGATTGGAAGGACGCAACCTTGCTGGGGTAAACTATTATTCCAGTACCCGTGACTGTAATTGGGATTCGTCCTAAAATACTCCAAAAAAGCCCTGCTGTCACTAATAAACCAACAGTAAATAAAGGTAGCCACTTTTGAGGACTGACTACCTGCATGATTTGGTCTAATTCTTCTGGAGAAGAAGCGCGTTTTAAAGCTTCTTTGCGGAACAAATTATTTTTAGGATTATTCACCAAATACTATCTAGTATATAAATTACTATTTTGCCGTTATTAATACTAATCTATTACAGTTAAACAAATAATTAGTTTCACATGAATGCTGACTTTAAAGGATCTTAAGTTATCTATCGTTTATCAACTTACAGCTTATGAACAGCATAATCAAGGGTTACTACAAAACATCCTACTAAACCCACTTTTCCCACCTGACTAAACAAGTAATCCTGTAGCTAAATATACAATTATTAAATTGTTGCTACTCTTCCCAATCCACCAACACCCCATCCACAATCGCAATCCCCCACTGCGGAAACTTCGCCAGCAACTTCTTGATCACAATCTGCTTTCGCAGGGTCATCATTCCAGCACGAAAGCAAGTATTCGAAGCCCGGATTCTCGCCCGAATTCGCCGCTCGATTCAGTTTTTCCCTTCTTACAGGTCGCATATTTGACAAAAGCAACTATCGCCTCATGCGACCATTTTTCAGCATTGGGTACAGGCGCGGCTCAGAAATTATACTTTTATAATGGCAGTGAGTCCAAACGAATCAATCGCATTATCGATTTAAGTAGCGATGTCTTTAAAATATAAAATGACAGCGATAGTGACGTAACAATGGCTCTATGAATCAGGAATCGCCTCAATTTCTCAACCATATTGTTTCAAGTTTGCGGTCAATTGAGGGAATTACAGCTATCTCATTGGGCGGTTCACGGGCACGGGGCAACCACACCAATAAGTCAGATGTAGATTTGGGAATTTATTATAATTCAGAAAACCCGCCCGATTTAGAGCAATTAAATCGCCTTGCCTATGAGCTTGATGATAAACATCGGGTAAATTTGATTACTGCGATTGGTGAATGGGGAAAGTGGATTAACGGCGGCGGTTGGCTTGTGGTAGAAGGTGTAGGTGTAGATTTTCTCTATCGTGATTTGGCGAAGGTCAATCGTGTGATTGATGATTGTCATGCTGGACAAATTACTATTGATTACCAGCCAGGACATCCTCATGGTTTTGTGTCCTCTATTTATATGGGCGAAATTGCTATTTGTCAGGTACTTGATGACCCGGATAGTGTTTTAGAAGCTTTGAAGTTCAAAACAAAGCCTTATCCAGTTGGGCTCAAACACGCAACTATTGATACTTTTGCCTGGGAAATCAGTTTCTCGCTGGTGGTTGCAAAAAAGGCGATTGCACGCGATGATGTCGTTTACGCAGCAGGTTGTTGTTTCCGCAGTGTGGCGTGTATGAATCAGGTTTTATTCACCCTTAATGAAGATTACCTGTTGAATGAAAAGGGAGCGGTGGCAATCGCAATGTTTTGCGCCAGAGCTGATAGATGTGAATGCGATCGCTTTTGAGCAACCTTTTTGGCAACCACTGCTTCCATCTGATTCACTGAGGGAGGGGTTATTTTTAAACGTTATGGCATACCCGCCCACCCTGCTCTTGAGCAGCAACGGAAGAGAAGCGATTACACCTGGGGTTATTTTCAGAGAAAGCTTTCAAAGCTCGTTTGTTTCAATCCCGCGAACGGGTTTCATTTATTTGAAAGACTGTGACTGCATTAACAGGGGTAATCGCGGGTCCCCGTTAAAATTATTATCATTTTTATTGAATGTATATTTTATTCTCTGGAAGTCCCTAAGTGATGGCAGTAATCATTGATTTCTCCATCTGTAAACAAAATGATTCATGTAGAGAAAACTGCTAAATCTTGTTTTACCCATACAATGCCTATCTTTACAACTATTTCCCAGAGTAAAGAAATCATTTACGCTTGAGTATCTGATTCCTGCAATCCTATCAAAATCTTGCAGTCATTACCAGGTGGCAGCGAGAGTTTGAATCGTAGATTTGGCAGCAGCAAGTTCTTGATCACGCAGTTCGATATTGAGTCCGTTGGCATTGATTGTCTCAATGTCAGTGACACCGATAAAGCCAAAAACGGTCTTGAGATAGGGTTCCTGAAAGTTCATTAGATCATAGGCAAAGCCAGAACGAAAATCGCTGCCTCTTGCCTGAACAAGAAGCATTTTTCTATGGGTCACTAAACCTTGAAATCCATTCTGGGTAAGGGTAAAAGTCCGTCTAGGGCGCACAATATAGTCGATGTAAGACTTGAGAACAGCCGGGATACTAAAGTTGGTTGTACATGGGTGCAGACAATACATAGCGATCGGCTGTCAGAAACTCATCAACTAATTGATCAGAAAGAGCGATCGCCCTTTCCAGTTCAGGTGTATAGTCATGTGCAGGGGTAAACTTTGCTCTCACCCAGGTTTCGTCAATATAAGGAACGGGGTTGAGTGCCAAATCCCGATACGTCACAGTTGCTTCTGGATAAAACTGTTTCCATTGCTCTAAAAATTCTCTTGCCAGGGAGCGAGAGTGTGAGCGTTCACGTCGCGGGCTTGTGTCGATATGCAATATATGAGTCATAGGAAACCTTCACAGGATTTAATCTGATTCAAAGGATTTATGTTGAAAAAGTCGAGTTTCTTGCAGTTGCAGGGTTGTAACAGCAACGATAATGAGAACACCACCGATGATTTGCAACGGCGTTAACGTTTGCCCAAACCAAAGCCATGCCAGTATTGCAGCAACCAAAGGTTCTAAGGTGGCAATGATCGCGGCTTGCTCAGCAGAAACTCGTTGCATACTCCACAAAAACAGCAGGTAGGGCAACAAATTTCCGACGATTCCAACGATTAATACGTTTGAGAAGTGTTCAGCAGTTAACAGGGTGATGGGTAACCCTTGGGTAAACTGGTATGCCAACCAGAACAAGCTGGCGATTGCATAGGTTTTTAGCAAAATTTCAATGGATTCGTTTGATCCTGCCAGTTGCTCACTTAATATCTGCTCACTTAAGACAATGTAAGCAGCAAAACAGAGTGCAGTGGTTAAACCAATTCCAATACCCAACCAATTGATCTGCTCCAGGCTGCTTTCCAGGATTTTCGAGACCAGGATAACTCCCAGCATCGACAATGTAAGGGCACGCAGAACCAATCGGGATAGAGGACAACGAGTTGCCAATGCCGTCCACAAAACCACCAAAATCGGAGCCATAAAGAGCAGAACGATCGCGATCGTAATGGGTAACTGTTGAATTGCAATATAATCTGCACCAACGAGAAAGACCAGAACCAGCCCTAGAGCAAACTGTTTTAGACTCATGGGTTTAGCCTGTCCACGTCCGCAAAAACTATGGAAAATTGCCAAACCAAAAGTTGCAATTATCGCACTGGCTCCTGCCAACTCCAACGGCTGAATACCAGCCCTAAACAAATTGAAGGCAACGTTAGCCGCGCTCGCCCAACACAGAACTGTCAGGAGGATGGCAATGAATCCTAGTAAATTGTGGGAAAAGCGTATTGGCTTAGTAGGAGGAATGTCTCGCATGGTGATGCCTCCAGGAAATGGACGAAGGTGGGAGAGCGGAAACGATTCTTGAACCGCCGCACTATTCATCAAGGGGTATCGGACTGATGTCGAAACACATTGATTACAATTGTTATAATTACATATGCAACTATTTTCAGGTATAACACTAGTTAATTACAATTGCAATAATTACAATAGAAATTAATTGTGCAGATCAGATGACTCAGCTTGATTCGGCTCAAAACTCCCTCTGGAAAATCTTTCTGACGGCGCATACTCGTCTGATTGACCGAGTAGAGCAAGACTTTAAGCAGGCGGGATTGCCCTCATTTGAGTGGTATGACGTGCTGATAGCATTAAAACAAGCTCCTGACCAAGAGTTGCGGTTGAGTGAATTGGCAGAGGAGCTACTGGTGAACCGCACCAATGTGACCCGCCTTGCTGATCGCCTGGAGAAGGCGGGATTGATTCAACGAAAAGTATGCAAAGACGATCGACGAGGTGCGTTTGCCGTTTTGACGAAAGCGGGACTAGAAATGCAACAGAAAATGTGGACGGTCTATTCTCAGAGCATCGCTCAATACTTTGGTCGTCACTTAACCCAGAAAGATACTGTTGCTTTTACGAAAACCTTGACCTCAATACTGACGGCATTGGATGAGGAATCATAGAGCTTACCCTGCCCCATCCAAGGCGACCGTGGCCGGATTTTTCTCGTGTACAAGCGTTCCTTGAGCTATCGGTAAACCAGCTTATCGATACAAAGTCATGAATTAAATTTGCCAACTGAACCGTATTGCAGTAAAAGCAAGGTTTTTTGAGGTTGAGTTTAAAACCAAGCATATCTTACTTTCAGGAGATGAGTACTTAATAGCATTTAAAAGTAAGTTACTGAGGATGGAATACAGCAGTTTTTCATCTAGATTAGCTCGAAAACACTGCCCATGATTTCTAAACTCTATTAAATGTGAGATTGTACCAAAAAGTTGTAAATCTTCTACTAAATTTAAGCAGAAGTTTTCTAGATTAATTAATTGAGGTTTGTAATCCAACTTCCCCGCTTCCGATCTTGTTAAGGTCAATATATCTGTCGGCAGATGATTCATTAATTTGGCTGAAGACTGAATCCGATAAAGATTTTTTAACTGCTTCTCATCTAGCAATTATTTAAGAATCTCTTGCAATAACAGCAAAAGCTATGCTCGTGGCAGTGGTAGATTTTATATAGTGGATTGAATCTCTCATTATCTGGATTCCAACTACATCTATCAACCTTAAAGAATTGTGTACTCTAAGCTTGGCCCTCTTGCTGTAATTAGAAAACAAGGGACTTTAGAAAAACGGCTAAAAGCACAAGGAAATTCTGTCACTTGGCATGAAACAGGGAGAAGTAGTGTAATTGCCGTTCCGCCAAAGTCTCCACTGAAAAAGTTTGAGGATATCAAGGGGCAAGAAGTTTATTTTCAAAAAGGTTCGGCATCACACTATTTTATTCTCAGAGCCTTGCAGTCAATCGGCTTGACCATCAAAGATATTAAAATCAGAAGTATGCCAACTATTGAGGCGCGGGGTGCTTTTCTTGAAGGGAAAATTCCTGTTTGGATGACAGGAGATCCCCACTATGCGATCGCCGAAAAAATGGGTTGAATTCGCGTCCTTAGAGATTCTGTGGGGCTAGATTCTCCTGGCGGCTATTATATTGCAGATAGGAAGTTTGCCGAAGAAAACCTTGGCTTACCCAAAATTATCATTGAAGAGCGTCATAACCTCGATAAGTGGGCAGATGAGCATCCCAAAGAGGTAGCAAAACTGCTTGTACCTGAAACAAAACTTGACTTGGACATCCAAGAGAAGGTGAATAGCCGTTCATCTTTTCAACTCAGTCCAATAGATTCTGAACGCCTTAAGAAACAACAGCGAGTTATTGATTACTTTTACAAAGAAGGGTTGTTACCCAAGCCTCTAGATATTAAAGAAGTATTACTGACTTCTGAACAATATGCAGCAATTACACCAACCTCTGTTGTTAGTCAGTGATAACATGATTAATTGGGTGCTTTTTGTAGGCTATTTTTAAGCTTACACCACCATCCTCTAATTTGTGGTTGTTGTGGAAAGAGATTATTGAGAGAAGATAGCAATCCCTATCGCCATCAGATAGTAGAAATTCCTCCCATCAACCCAATCATCGTCGAACATCGCCAACATCAACTTGAATGCAAGGATTGTGGAACCTTAACCTGTGCCAAATTACCTGTGGATGTGCATCCAAGTGGCTATGGTGTGAGGGTAGGGTAGTGGTGCTTGTAGCAGTGTTAAGTGGACTGTACCGCCACAGTCAACGAATGGTGCAAAGTGCGATGCAAGATATTTTTGGAATATCGATGTCCTTGGGCACAGTCAACAAACTCAGACTTGAAGCAAGCAGTCCCCCACTGCGGAAACTTTGCCAGCAACTTCTTGATTACTATCACTTGTGCCGGGTCATCATTCTAACACTCTTGCAAGTACTCGAAACCCGGATTCTGCCCCGAATTGGCCGCCAGTTTGAGTTTCTGCATACGTTCCGGTCGCATATTTGACCGCGCAATAATCGCCTCATGCGACCATTTATTAGCGTTTTCGACGGGTGCAGCGGAATAATAGCCCTTACTCATCGCTTGCAGTGGTTCTCTACGTTCGCAGAGTGTGTCACAGACAGACGCTCCGCAAACACTTGAAACTGTGTTTTCAGACATCAGCTATTTAAGATTGCTGATAAGTTGGAAAATCGATATATCCTGATGGTAAAAAGGAATACCAGTCTTTGATATCGGCAGGCGGATTCAACGGCCAGTTATAAGTAAAACGCTGCACTAAGTCAGGATTACTGATAAACGGACGACCAAAGGCTATTAAATCTGCAACTCCACTGTTAATCGCAACTTCTGCCTGTTCTTGGCTATAGCCACAGTTTCCCATAAGTGGTCCTGTAAACACATCTCTAAACTCTGCTAATGTCATAGGTGTTCCTAGCTGGTGAAAGCCAAGAGCTAACCCATCAACTATATGAAGATAAGCTAATCCATAAGTATTCAATTGTTCAGCTATATATAGAAAAGTTTCTCGATAATCTGGGGAACCCATATCATTGTAAATACTGTTAGGAGACAAACGAACTGCAATCCGATTTGATGGCAATACTGTCAAAATCGCCTCAACAATTTCCTTGAGGAAACGATAACGATTTTTAACCTCTCCTCCCCAGTGGTCAGTTCGCTGATTCGTTTTGGATTGCAGGAATTCATCAATTAAATAACCACCAGCAGCATGAATTTCCACGCCATCAAACCCTGCTGTCTTTGCTCTTTGAGCGGCTTGACGATAATCCTCTACGATTAGCGGTATTTCATCAGTTTCTAGCGCTCTAGGTATTTGATAAGATTGTTTTCCATTAGGGGTGGCAATGTAATCTAGGTTTATCTTAATTGCAGATGGTGCCACTGGTAGATGACCATTTTCTTGAAAACTACTATGTGAAGCCCGCCCACAGTGCCATAATTGTAGAAAAATCGGTGTCCCTTGAGCATGAACAGCTCCTACAATCTCTTTCCAAGCTTGCACTTGTTCTTGGGAATAAATGCCTGGCGTATTTTCCCAGCCAATAGCTTGACGAGAAATTACACTAGCTTCTGCAATAATCAATCCTGCCGCAGCACGTTGAGTATAATACTCTGCCATCAGGGCATTAGGCATACGTGTAACACCTGCCCTTGCTCGTGTCAACGGTGCCATAGCTACCCGATTTTTTAGTGTTAAATCTCCCAGTTGAAATTCACTCAGTAAGGTTGGAGATATCGTTTGAGTAGTCATAGTTCATACTTAGAGTTTTACATTATTACTTTACATAGCTGAGTTCTTCACTGCTTACCTAAATTTCATGGCAGACTACTAGTTATGTATATACTAGGATTTAAAAGCGTTTTTTCAGAATTTAGCACGGGCGCAACGGAACTTTTACATTCATCACTCCTGCAATAATTGCATAAAAATATGCAGCCGCAGTTTCAGCAATAGAAGTGATGTCAAGTTTATCCAGTAGAGAAGCGATCGCAGTTCCGTATGAGCGATCGCAGTAAACTTAACCTGTTGTGTCTCAGGTTTCCTCCCTTCCCTATAAACAGCAATAAACATGGCTTCCAGTACATTTGATTCCTGAATTCTGGTAGACATCGCACCGAAATTTCAGCTTGATTCAAGGTTCACGTAGACCGTAGAAAAATCCAGTCGCTTCAAGTCTTCTGCATGAATGAGTACTTGCAGGTAGCCAGCATCGCTAAACATCAGGTCAACTGCTCTGCTAGAATCGACTTCCAACAAGCTATGCCAGTTCTGGGCGCGAGTCATGTCTAAGGTCTGCCGTTGCTCGTAGTTATAAAGCCATGAAATATGCAAGCCCCCCAATGCACACAAGCAACACCCCACTGTGGAAACTTCGGCAGCAGTTTCTTGATCACAATCTGCTTTCGCAGGGTCATCACTCCAACACTCCTGCAAGAATTCAAACCCCTGATTCTGCCCCGAATTCGCCGCAACTTTCAGTTTCTGCATACGCTCTGGTCGCATATTTGACCTCGCTACAATCGCCTCATGTGAACATTTTTCAGGATTTGGCACGGGCGCGGCGGAACTTTCACCCTCATGAACTGTTGTGACTTCTACACCTGAAACTGAATTTTCAACTAACAACAAAGCGGGATTACCTGCTTTTACTTGCGTCTGTGTTTGATTAGCGTAGACGTGAAACGGCTTGTCGCTAGACATCGCAGAATTTAAAGAAAATTCATTTTGGGCGACGGACACGGCGGAACCAGTACCTTCTTTACGAGACGCTACGCGAACATGACAGTCTCTTGGCTCAACACCACAATTCTGGTTTTCAGCCAGCAACGTTCGCGCAGCGTCTCCAAGAGTTGCGGGATTACTTTGTGCAGCATCCACAAGCGTTTCGGCTTTTCTTAGTGCCATTCGGGTTTAAACCCTTGAACATTCGTTCACGGCTTTTTGTCAGGAGTCAGAATTCCTTCTGCCTCCTTACAAAAAGCCTTTCTTCGATAAGATGACTAAATTGTGGTTGTCAAATTAACTTTGATAATCAGATCATTGAAATCCTTGTCGCCACCATTGGCTAAATCCTCAAAGCCAAAAGTATTACTAGCTAACAAACTAATGTGATCCGTATTATCAGAATTAGCACCCAAGAACGGGAAATAAACCGCCGGATCATTACTAGAATTGTTATCTAAAAGCGCATCAGGAGTAGCATTCACAATCATGAAGGGAGCAAAAATCGCACCAGGTTGGAAAGTACCAGTAAAACTAGCAGAACCTTGATTACTCACACTCAAATCAATACCAGCAACCCGACTACTCACAGCAGCCTGAATATAACCAGCCTGTCCCGTGAGAACATCAGCATTACCATCGCCATTGGTATCAATTCCCCCATTTTGATCAGTCACCTGATAAAAGCCGACATAATTGTTATAAGACGCCTCTCTGTAAACATTAAATTCCGCTTGAACTGATTGTTGGACATCTCGCAAATCAATCACTTCACCTTGGAATTCACCTTGGAGATTTGTACCCAAAGGTAAAGCTTGATCAGTCTGGTTAATTTTCACCACCAGATCATTAAAATCTGTAGAACTCTTACCAGAAGCATCCTTCCAACCCAAAGAGAAACTATTATCACCCAAGTCGGTAATTTTTTGGGTTGAGACACTAGAAAACAGTAACTTGCCGATGGAATTAGGATCATTGCGTACAGCATCAAGCGTACCGTCTTGAACTAACAAAAATCTAAAATTCTGACCAGAATTCAATTGCAGCAGCCTGGTGAGATTATTAGTATCAAAGCCATTGGGGTTATTAGCGATCGCAGATAAAATTACTTCTGAGCGAAGTATTGCAGCTTGGGTATAACCTTCAGCACCAGGAGCAATACCATTAATCGTACCTTGAAGATCATCAACAGTAAATAAACCCAGTTCATTCACTACCGGAGAATTGTGTCCAGTCAGTTGGATTTCCAGCGTGGCTTTGTCATCCTGACCTGTGATATTGAAGATATCATCATTGGGGTTAGTCAGACGGCTGGGTATTTCGTCGTTAACATTAATAGTCAACTCCTTCTCAAAATTGAGACTACCATTATCAGTAGTGCGGACGCGGATTTTGTAAGTAGGCTTAGTTTGAAAGTCTGGAGAATTGTTGATTTTGAGGGTATTGCCATCAATGGTGAAGGCATTATTATCGGTATTGTCAATTCCTGAAACTAGACTGTATGCAAAATTATCGTTTTGATCTGGGTCGGTGCTGCTGAATGTACCGATGACGGTGTTGGCTGCGGCTTCATCATTGACGGTGTTGGCACTCAACTCCAAATCTGTGGGTGCATCATTAACCGCAGTCAGATTAATGTTGCGGGTAACAGGGTTGCTATCTAATA
>NZ_JABXKN010000103.1:0-11931 GCF_017115065.1 Nostoc sp. JL23 | reverse complement strand
GCATCATTAACCGCAGTCAGATTAATGTTGCGGGTAACAGGGTTGCTATCTAATAAGCTGCCATCTTTGACGACAAAGCTGATGGTGCGGGTGGTGGTGTTGGGGTTGTCGCTGCTGTTTTGATAGGTAACAGAACGCAGTGCAGTTTGATATTGGGCGACGGTGGCACTGCCAGTTAAGGTTAAAACACCGTTGGTATAATTGCCAGTAATGCCGTTTTGGGTGGCGAAAGCGAGGGTGTCTTCTGTGAAACTGCCGCTAATGCTAACTGTGGCGCTGCTGAGGTTGGTGGAGTCGGCATCGGTGACGGTGATGCCAGGGTCGATGGCTGTGGCGGCGGCGTTTTCGGTGTAGGTGAGGGCGGTGTTGGTGGCGGTGATGACTGGGGCATCATTAACCGCAGTCAGATTAATGTTGCGGGTAACAGGGTTGCTATCTAATAAGCTGCCATCTTTGACGACAAAGCTGATGGTGCGGGTGGTGGTGTTGGGGTTGTCGCTGCTGTTTTGATAGGTAACAGAACGCAGTGCAGTTTGATATTGGGCGACGGTGGCACTGCCAGTTAAGGTTAAAACACCGTTGGTATAATTGCCAGTAATGCCGTTTTGGGTGGCGAAAGCGAGGGTGTCTTCTGTGAAACTGCCGCTAATGCTAACTGTGGCGCTGCTGAGGTTGGTGGAGTCGGCATCGGTGACGGTGATGCCAGGGTCGATGGCTGTGGCGGCGGCGTTTTCGGTGTAGGTGAGGGCGGTGTTGGTGGCGGTGATGACTGGGGCGTTATTGAGGTACACAAAGGCATTAGAGTTAAGAGAGTTAACGCTTAACCCAATGCTATTTACAAAGCTCGCAATGAGTTCATCGGGTTCGGTATCGGGTTTGTCAATCCTGAGGTTTATGTTGCCATCATCGATCTCTAAAAAGTACTGGGTAGACGGGCCGAGAAGTTGAACTTTATCTTCATTGACATCGAACCCGACAATCAGGGCGTAGTCGTCATCTCCAGGAGTGGTGCTGATGCCATCGTCATAGTAAATACTGGTATTGCTGGCCAGAATGTAGATATCTGAGTTGGTACCTCCGATTAGCGTGTCGATCTCTCCAATAAGACTGTTACCAGCCACCCCAACTAGGGTATCGGCTCCATCACCACCATTCAGGATATTATCGCCACTGCTTCCTATGATGCGGTTATCTAAGCTATTACCTGCACCGTTACTATTACCTGTACCTGTTAAGGTGAGGTTTTCTAAGTTCGCACCTAATGTATAATCTGCAAGAGAGCTAATGACTGTATCAATGCCACCTGCAACAGAAGCATTAGTTTCAGTTACTACATCTGTAGCGCTGTCCACATAATAAACGTCGGAGCCATCACCCCCGTCCAAATTATCATTACCGGCACCCCCATCCAAACTATCATCACCTAAACCACCAATCAGATTGTCATTTCCTGCTCCACCAGTTAGGGTGTCATCCCCGTCACCGCCATTGATAGTGTAGTTACCCGAAGCCGTAGCTAAAATGGTAACCCTATCGTTGCCATTCCCTGTATTAATGGTGTTAATGGCGCTGGTTGTAGATGCCCTGACGATATCTGCACCAGAACCAGTTGTAATAATTTGCTGGCCCGTAGTAGAGGTTGCGTTCACTACAACTGCATTTGTGCTGGTACTGGTTATGGTTTGTGCGCCTTCAGCAGATGTGGCCTTCACTTCGACAAGATTTACACCATTACCAATACCGTCACCAATCGTCTGCGCCCCCGCTCCGGTGGTAGTTGCAAAAACTGATTTAAGACCTACACCTGTTATATTCAGTGCCCCGGCGCCAGAGGTTGCTGTCACCGTGGTAGCACCTGAACCCGTTACAATGTTCTGTGCACCCGCTATGGATATTGTTTCGAGGGTTGCCATCCCGGTGAATGTGGTCATGGCGATGTTAATCACACCGGCCCCAGATGTTTCTGTTGTTAGGTTTACGCCTGCTATAAATGCCGTGTTAAAATTAGTACCTGTAGTAATGGTTTGTGCACCATCACCTGTCGTATTGATTACAATATTCTCGATATTGCTTAGATTAGTCCAGAGAGCATCAGGCGGTGCTATCACACCGGCCTGAAGATGTTCAATATACAGCGTATCTATACCTAATCCACCATTGAGGGAATCGCCAGAATTAAAAGTATCCGTTCCCGCACCATCATAAGTCCCATTAAATGTGTCATTGTCTGTGGTGCCACCAATTGTATCGTTGCTGGTAGTTAAAGTGTAAGTAGTCATAGTTATTTCTCCAATTCAGTAATGTCAATACCTTTGCCAAAATAAGAGCCTAGAAAAATTTGGCCAGTTTTGCCAAAATTACTCATAAATAAGCGTTTCGCTTAAAAGGTAGTTTGTCATCTCAAACCTTTATACTGCGATCAATACGTTAAAAAAACCTTGTGGGGAACCTTATGGGAAACCTTAAAGAACTTATTGTTTTTGTCAAACCTCAGAGAACAGCGAGTTAATAGTGAAAGCGTCATTAACTCACCCTCGTAAATTTACGAAGGTATTGTAAACTGTAAATATACGTAATTCTTAACTTAAGTAAGTCTTAGAGGATGTTTATTCTGAGCGGCTTCAGTAATACCTGAACATCAGTCAAAACCAAGATTTAGCTACTCCTATTGACCTCGTCTACCTCAGGGACTATGTTATGCGGCGATCGCCATTGGTAGATTCCTTTTTTAGCTTACCTGCTTTACATACCAATTAGACAGCTAGGGGCTACTACCTATGAATATGATGCTCGTGGCAACATTCTGACTGAGATTGACGCAGAAGGGCAAATTATCAAGCGTAAGTATGATGATAACAACTATGTTCTGGAAGAAACAGTAATTTCAGACCGTTCTGGGCCGAATGGTTTTACCACTAAGTACACCTACGATAGCCTTGGCAATCAGCTAACTCAAGAAGATGCATTAGGTAACGTCACACGCTACACTTGTGGCGATAAGAGCCGCCTACTGACTGAGACTGATGCCTTGGG
This sequence comes from Nostoc sp. JL23, assembly GCF_017115065.1. Lineage (NCBI taxonomy): Bacteria > Bacillati > Cyanobacteriota > Cyanophyceae > Nostocales > Nostocaceae > Nostoc > Nostoc sp. JL23. The sequence continues at coordinate 8,898 of NZ_JABXKN010000103.1, read as the reverse complement.
TCGCACGATAACTAATGTCTACAGTAGAAGTGGTAATCTCCGTTCAACTACTGATGCTCTTGGTCACACCACTAGTTATGACTACGACCTCAGAGGCCAACTCCGGTCTGTCAAAGATGCTAACGGTAAAGTCACAGGATTCGATTATGATGACAATGGCAATGTCACCAGTGTTACAGATGCCTTGGGCAATGTTACGACTTATACTTATAACACCAACGGGGACAAACTGACCGAAACTCGTCAAATGACCGTCGCCAATGGTCAGGTACGAGAATTGTTGACAACGTGGACGTATGATGAAAACGGTCAAATGAAAACGATGACCGATGCCGAAAATCATACCACGACTTATGAATATGATAAATTAGGTCATCAAACTGCGGTTATTGATGCACTTCAGCACAAAACTGAGTATAAATACGATGATAAAGGTCAGTTGGTTGCAACGATTTACGCAGATAATACACCTGACAACCCAGATGATAACCTGCGCGAAACTACCCGCTACGATGCTGCTGGGCGTATAATTACCTCCGTTGATAAAGCTGGACGCGAAACGCGCTTTGTTTATGATGATGTCGGTAGGCTAATTGAAACTCTCAATCCAGATTCAACACCAAATAATTGGGATGACAATACTAAAACTCGTACCGAATATTACAGCGATGGTCTAGTAAAAGCCCAAATTGATGAGCGTGATAATCGCACAGAGTTTCGCTACGATGCGGTAGGTCGGCAAAATCAGGTAATTTACGCAGATGATACACCTGCAACTTTAACAGATAACCCGAAAACTACTTACACTTATGACAAAGTAGGGCAGCGTATTGCTGAAACTGATGCGCTCAACCACATCACTAGCTACAAGTATGACGACCTGGGAAGGTTGAGTAAGACTGAGTTGAACGACAAAACTTTCACCATTAGTGAATACGATAACCTGAGTCGGCGAATTGCAATGACCGACCAAAATGGCAAGCGGACTGAGTATAGCTATGACGATTTAGGTCGCTTGACTGGGGTGAAGAATGCACTTCAAGATTGGACAGAATACGGCTACAACGAAGTTGGCAACCTGATTTTACAAACAGATGCTAACCAGCATACAACCAGTTTTGAATACGACGGCGTGGGAAGACGCACGGCTACTATCTTACCAATGAGTCAACCTGCTGACATGACCTACGATGCTGTGGGCAATGTACAAACTTACACTGACTTTAACCGCAATACCATTACTTATCAGTACGATCCCCTGAACTGGATGATTTCTAAACAGTTCCAGGATGAGTCTAAGGTAAGGTATACTTACACACCCATAGGTTTGCAAGATGTTATTACATTTGTTGACGCAAATGGTGTAACTACTGCAACTGACGATTATGACTATGACGAACGCGATCGCTTAGTCAAACGTACTGACCCAGATGGGCGCAGTATTAGCTATACTTACTATGCTGCAAGTAATCGCACTTCTGTTACTACCGCATCTGGCACAGTCAACTACACCTTTGATGTTCGTAACCGCCTTGACCAAGTAATTGAGGGTGGGATTGTTACGGCAGATTATGACTACGACGCTGTAAGTAATTTGGTGCGTACTACTTTAGCTAATGGTACGCAGGAAATTCGCTCTTATGATGACCTCAATCGATTGAAGTATTTGGAAAATCATAAGGGTGACACCATCCTCTCCAGCTACACTTATACTCTGGACAAAGTAGGCAACCGCACCAAAGTTGTTGAACACAATGGTCGTAGCGTTGATTATACTTACGATGACTTGTATCGGTTGACCCAAGAAAAAATTACTGATGCGATTAATGGAAATCGAGTTTACAGCTATACCTACGATAAGGTAGGGAATCGCAAGACTAAGAGTGAAACTGTCAACGGTGCTACAACGGTTACAGATTATGCCTATGATGCCAATGACCGTCTGTTAAATGAGACTGTTAATCAGCAAGCAGTTACTAATTATACTTACGATAACAATGGCAACACCTTAACGAAGACCGAAAATAGCATAATAACCGAGTATACCTGGAATTATGAGAATCGGTTGATTGCGGCAATAGTGAAGGATACTAACGGTGCAATCCAACAAGCGATGCAGTATAGGTATAACGATAATGGTATTCGAGTTGCAGCAACGATTGATGGAGTTGAGACGCGGTACTTAATTGATGAAATGCAGCCGTATGCACAGGTTTTGGAAGAATATTCTCCCAATGGTGCTGTGCAGGTGGAGTATGTTTACGGTAATGATTTAATTGCTCAGGAGAAGGGTAGCGATCGCACTTTCTACCACGTTGATGGATTGGGTAGTACACGAATACTGACTGATGCAACTGGTACTGTTGTTAGTAGCTATAATTATGAAGCTTACGGAGAATTAATTAGCTCTACTGGTGGAGTAGAGAATAAGTATCTATTTGCTGGTGAGCAGTATGACCAAAACCTTGGTGATTACTACTTAAGACAACGATATTACGACACTAATTCGGGTAGGTTCACACGAAGAGATACTTATGAAGTCAAATGTTAATTAAAGGAAAAGATATTGAGAGTATTCTTGCTTTTATAAGAGAAAATGGATGCTCCAAGTCTCAATCAATCGTCATCCTAAAAAAACTTCAGAATATACCTTTAGATGAAGCACAAAGATTAGTTCACCTCAGTCAAACATGGCAAGATACTTATGAGTATGATGAAGAACTTAACAGACAATTTTATGAAATTTTGATGAGAGACGATTTATAATAATAAAAACTTAATGAAGAGTATTTACATTACATATAGCAGTCCTATCTGATTTGCGAAAATAAATCTTGAGTAAACGAACCGCAGAGGCGCAGAATACACGGAGGAAGAAAATAGAGAGATTTCCACAACTAATTTAGGCTCGTTATAGAACCCATTTGAGATATCAGGAAGTGGCTGCAAGCAGCTTAAGCATTAGCTTAACAAAGTAGAGGTTAATCTATCAGTGAGGCTGCTGGATACGTTATGGTGGCTGGATTAAAGGGTTGCATGTACCTTAATTTAGTCCCGTAAAGATGTCAAATGGGTTCTACATTTGATATCTTATTAAGTTCCTCAGCTTTACAATAAATTTCTAGTGGTACTGCATCAAAATACCTAAATAAAGCAGGACATAGCCATCCATTCATATCTTTTTCTTCCCAGTAATACCAGTTTCCACCATACTCTTCTCGTATCCAAATTAACTTCACCTGATATTTTGGAAATGGATTCTTTGAAAATATGAGCTTGAATTTTTTCTTAGCATCAGGAATATCCTTGACAAGGATATCGATCATACCAGGAACACCACACACAAACGGTTCATTCTTCAGCCCAACAGCTTCATCATCAAATACCCAGTTATCTTCATATTGGTACGGAAAAATTATCATCAAAGAGTTTGACACAAGTGTGATTTATCAAGATTGTAATGCTGTTACGACAATAACCTATAATCAGTAAAATATCATCTGCAAAGGTTACTGAGATGTAACTATAACTAGCACAACCTAACCTGCTAATAGACTAAGAAGTTACTTTGTGGATCAAGCTAACAGGACAAGTTAGCTCAATATTAGTCTCTCAATAAATATATTTTAAAGGTTTATTTAACAGAGGTTTGAGATCAAATAAACTTAAGATCAAGGGCGTGAGCTTTTCTAGAGGTTATTGGCTATCAAATCTTGGTATTACTATTCACAGTAATCAATAATAGTGTCAAAACATTTATTTTTGTAGTGCAATGTAGTGTTTTGCAACATTAACTCTACTACTTATCTCACTCAACCAGCATACCATCCATGCAAGCAACCCCCCACTGCGGAAACTTCGCCAGCAGTTTCTTGATCACGATCTTCAAAGCCGGATCATCCCAACACTCTTGCAAGAATTCAAACCCCGGATTCTGCCCCGAATTCGCTGTAACCTTGAGTTTCTGCATACGCCCCGGTCGTACATTTGGCCTCGCAACTATCGCCTCACTCGACCACTTTTCAGTTTGTGACACGGGCGGCACGGAACTTTCGCCCTCATGATCCGCTTTCATTTCTTCACCCGAAACCGAGTTTTCAGCCGTAAACGTTGCAGAATAACCCTGTTGTACTTGCCCCTGAGTTTGATTAGCGATCACTGAAGTTGAAGGTTTTTCATTTTGGGCGATGGGCGCGGCAGAACAAGTACCTTCATGAGGGAATATCGCCTCAACACCACAGTCCTGCTTTTCAGCTAACAACGGAGCAGATTGACTTGGTGCAGCATCCACAAGCGTTAGCGTCGTGCAGTCCATTGCCACAGGCAAGTCTTCCTCGTTCTCTGACACGCTTTGAACAAATTGAGGCGACGCGCCCCCCAAGGGCGCATGAGCCGTCTCCTCTTCACGCGAATTTCCTGTAAGCGTGTCAGAGACACACCTAACGAACTCAAATGATGAGTTCGTTAGGTGTTCCTGAACAGTTCGTGAGGGTTTCTGAAACCCCTGTTCTGACTGACTTTGACCTAAAATAGATGCTTTATACAAAGCACGTATTTCTTGAGGGGCAGCATCTATCTCTGAATCCCCAGCATTTGATTCTCGTTTTTCAGCATTTGGTTCTCGTTCTTTAGCATCTGGTTGCTGATTTTCAGAATTGGCTTTCTCCCAAAACTCCTTCATCCGACTGCCATGTAAATTTTTCACCATCCAGCTAGCCGTTTCTCGGCCGTCTTGAATCGACTTGTCAGGTTTGAAGATGAATAATCCACTGTCGGAGAGAATTTTCTTTGCACAGATAAAAGTACTGTACCCCAAACCAGAGGTCAAAGGCATCCACCGGGAACCATAAGGGTCAGCTGTCCAGCACTCTTGCCATAGTTGCGTAACTGAGGGCTTTTGCTGCGATGCCCACAACATATCTTCGATGGGAATAATCACATGAAGCCTTTTATATGGCGACTGTGCTTTAGTAGCAGTAGCCTTTTTGGACTTGGGACGGGTAATGGTTGCAGTCATATTTCAATCTCCTGTTATATTGACGCACGAAAATTTCCCCCATTGCGGTGACGGGGCTTGGTACTTGTATTTGGTTGTCTAAAAAGTTACCAACACACTGGAAGCTTATTGAGGTTGCCAGAATCGCAACTCATCTCGGAAATACCTATCAGTTTTTTTTGATTGCTCCTTCCAGCAATCCCAGGCAACCACCAGTTCCTCGCCCAAATCCTCTACAACTTCACCCCTCTCTACATACAAAGTGCGGTAGGGGTCGGCGTGAGCAACAATAGAACCCTTTCCGATAATTGGAGGATGAGAAGCAATTTCAAGAGATTTGATTAGTTCTATTTCCTCACTGGTCAATTCCACCCAATAGTCTTGTTTGATTACCTCGTACTCTTGCGCCATTGCCCAAAACTCCTGCCAAGTACATCCAGGTTTTGAAAGTACTGCCCTAATGTCGCTAACCGCTTGAGGTAGCATTTCCAATTGTTCGGCTCGATATGCGATCGCAGTTGGTGTCGGCTCAGTCCCCAAAATTATCGCCGCAGCTTCCAGGGCTTGGGTGTTGTTCATAGCGTTGGCTAAGTTCTTCAACGCCATGCCCATCAGCCGCAGACATTCTTGGGCATTTTCTTTTGGGGGTTCCTGAGCTAGCGATCGCAACAGCTTCGTGTAACTTGTCAGGAGTTTTGACCAACCGAAGTAAGGAACGGGTTTGAGAAGGTTTAGTAATTTTTTCCCGAAGTTCCTCTGGTAGAGTATCAACTACTTTCTTCGCAGACAGCAAATCTCTGACCCGGCGATATCCTCCGTGTTTGGTCAACTCACTTTCGCAGTAAGCTTCAAAGCTCTTGTGTCCACCATCTTCGTAATAGCCTTTATCTCGCATCAGTCGAAGTTCATCGGATGCTTGCCACTCGAACCTATCGATGGCGGTGAAGGTTTCCTGGATGCTGGTGTTGACAACACTGTAATCAAGCGCTGTTGTTTGTTCTCTGTCTAGTGTCAGCATATCTCTTGCCCACTATGGTAAATGCTTAAAAATTGAGGTGTTGCAGCTTAACCAAAGTGAACCTTGCAACTGATTTGGGGGATTTTTCCAAAAATGTGTCAGCATTATAGTTAGCTCACTTTGTCGTTAACGGATTGAGCAGGCGATCGCATTGCTTTGGTCGGCGGGCGGTCGCTTTTAGCTTTTACGCTGCTTTTAATAGATCAACTTCTGCACTTTCGCCCAGAATTTTCCTTCTATTTGCTAAAGTCTCTGTTTCTGCTTGAGAATTGAGAGTGACACTTTTTTCTATCGTTAATCTTTTGGGTGGCTCACCTTCCTCAAGCAAGTCTCCAGGCTTACAATTAAGGGCTTCACAAAATCTTGCTGCTGCATCTAATGTGAGTGATTTAACCTTATTTTGTTCAATTTTTTGGATGAACTGAGGACTATAACCAGTCTTTCTAGCTAGGTCATTCTGAGAAAGACCCGCAGCCTCTCTCAATTTTTTTAATGCGATAAACACAATCATCCTCTCCAAATAATACTCCTATTATAGTGGTACTACTATTGGATGTAAACATATAGGGCTTACATCTATTGGTATTATAGTTGCTTATGTGCAACCAATAGTAGTATTACAAATCTCTATCTAAAAGTAACTACTACCCCATTGACTACTACCAATAGGTGTACTAATATTATGTACATGAGGGTAAGAAAAAACAAACCGTTTACACCCAAACGCAATTAAGGGTTTACAAGCCAAATTACCAAACATTCACTCATTCAAATAACTACAAAACCAAGTGCCACCGGGAATAGCAGCCGGAAGCCAAACTTGTAATGCTCAAGCCAGCGAAGATGATCTCGATGACCTACCAAGTCTTAAAAAACTGGTTATTTGCTAATCAGCCTGTCTAGAAATCTTATTTGCAGCAAAGCTGAATTCATTAGCTAACACAGCACTCTGTCAGAAAACAAAGGCGACCACCCACCGTCCAAAGTTTGCGATCGCCTTTTCCCCAATTACGGAGATTTCCATTATGACCTACATAACACATACACAGCAAGCAATTCCTACTTCTTCTCGTGACGAGCAAGCCCTAGCCCAAGCAGAACTCGACAGCCACCTCGAATCCCAAGCCGAAGCTGTAGCCCCAACCCAAGACCCCCTGACTGCTCGTGACCGCCGCATTATTGGCGAGATTATCGAAGTCCAACCCGAATCCGTTCGTACTATCTGGATTGAAGGCGGAATCACTGTATGGGTGCAGTTAATCGGTGGCGGACGGCTACCCTTTGATAGGGACTGGTTCGCAAAAAGAGTTGCAGAAGTCAAAGCGACTCTACCCGAAACACCACGGGAACGGAACGAACGCCTGAGCGATGAACTAGAAAAAGCTTGCGCTGTTTTTGGTCTATATCACGGCGAAATTGACTGGCTATTATTCAGCACCAAACTCTACCAAGACGGGCATTTTGTTGGCTTCGTCGGGTGCAATCAACGAGGTTGGTACGCAAGACCAAGACAGTACGGAGTCAATCGCGTGGCTGCTAGTGCTGAACAAGTGATTGCGTCTTGGGAGTCCGAGCAGCAGTAGCAGCTTAGTTGCTGCAAGTGAGAAAAGCGATTGCATACCAAACACCTGCAATCGCCACTCAAACGAAATTTAGACAATCCAAATCATCATGGCACAGAATATGATTACCACACTTTCTCTTCAAGAAGCCCAGTTGGATGAGCCAACAGAAAAAATTCTCCTGCCTCCAACCGACCCCAATGCAGAGGTACAAGAAATTTCTCCCTACAAACTCGTGTACGTCAATGGAGCTTGCCCCAGAACTTATCGAGTCTACACAGATGATTCAATGCTGGGAGTGATATTTCAGCATATTACGCACTGGCCGAATGCTGTAGATAAGATTCGATACGCCGAGCCGGTTGATGCAGCAGTTGGACTAGACCAATTTATGAAGGTGGCAAGGATATCAGCAACGGCTACAGAACAATCACTCACGGAAGAAGAGTTGCTAGATAAGGAATTCGATTCGCTGACGAGTGACGAGTGGGAGCGGCTAAGGAAGTACGTTCCACAAGCGAAACATTTGGTTGCAGCGTAAGAAACGAGGTGGGCGTTGCTGCCCACTTCCTCAATAAGACTGTTTTACTTACTTTACAAATATAGCAATGGAACCGATAGAAATACTGAAGCAATTCAACTCATGCTACCTGAAGATTCAGGCAATCGCCCAAAACGAAAACTGGCTCTTGTTGATTGCTGATAAAAAGATTGATCCAGAAGCAGCAACACACTTGGGTGATGTTCTGCACTATTTGGATCAAGCGATGGGTTGTGTTGAAGAAATTGTCGAGATCAAGTTCAATCAGGAGACAGAATAATGCAACTAACAATATCAATTCCACACGGTTGGAAATACCCCTGCTTCACTTTAGGACAACGTGCAGAACAGGGAATTATCATCGGCATGAAGTATTACCTAAGCGATAGTCTTTTAGCTTATGAATACGATGAAGGCTGGCGTTATCTAGTCATGCCTGACATGAATTCCATTGAAGAAGGGAATCACTTAGAGAACGAGATTAAATTGCTCAAACCGCAGGAATTGAAAACACTTCTAGAAGCAGAGATTAAAAAGCGACTATATCAAATCGAAGTGTTGAAATACGAGTTAAAAGCAATTCCTGGCACTGTCATAAATAGCTTGCGGGGGGAAAAAATGGTCTAAAATGCTTATATTACAAAGAGTGTAGCAATTTGTGGTAAAAGAAAAAGAGCATTCATTCGCAACAAGCTCTATTTAATGATAATATTACCAGAATTCTACGAAACAAACCTCAAGCGAGAATTGGGACGTGCAGAATATTTATTACTAAAAATCC
>NZ_JABXKN010000057.1:0-22607 GCF_017115065.1 Nostoc sp. JL23 | reverse complement strand
GGCTGCCGTCGGCAGCCCCTTCATCCCCCCTTTAAAATGATTATCATTACTGTTGGTGGAATAGTTTATTTTCTGGAAGTCCCTTATAGCGGCTGGAGGTAATTTTATTGACACAGCAGATGTCTATTCCAAGTGGGTGAGAGGAAATATTGGGGGAGAATCTGAGACAATATTAGGAAAATGGCTCAAGCAGCGTGGTCATCGTGACCAAGTGGTGATTGCAACTAAGGTTGGCAACGATATGGGTGTTAAAGGCAAAGGGCTTTCTCGCAAACACATCCAACAAGCTGTTGAAGACTCATTGCAAAGGCTACAAACCGATTATATCGATCTATATCAATCCCATATTGACGATGAAAGCACTCCACTTGAAGAAACTCTTGAAACCTACGCAGAATTGATTCGTCAAGGAAAGGTACGTGCAATTGGTGCTTCAAACTATAGTGGTTCTCGTTTGCGGAGGGCATTAGAAATCAGCCGTCAGCATAGCTATCCTCGCTACGAAAGCCTTCAGCCCCGTTACAACTTGTATGACCGAGATGGTTATGAGCAGGATTTACAACAAATTTGCCAAGAACATGGAATTGGTGTGATTAGCTATTCTTCTCTGTGCAGTGGCTTTCTGTCTGGTAAATATCGCTCAGAAGAAGATTTGTCTATTAGTCTTCGTGGTAGTTCTGTAAAAAGATATTTAAATCCTCGTGGTAAAGAAATTCTAAAGGCAATTGATCAAGTAGCAAAGACTTATAATTCTACTCCTACCCAAGTTTCTCTAGCGTGGCTAATTGCTAATCCTACCATCACTGCTCCTATTGTTAGTGCAACAAAGGTTGAGCAACTTAACGATATCATCAAAGCTGTCAATATAAATCTCGACCAAGATGCTATTGACCTTCTCAATCAAGCTAGTTCTTCAAACAGCTAATATAGCTACCTTAGCTGTGAGTATGTCAAGCAGTGCTTGCTATAAAATGCCACTTGTGGCTTTAATTAAATCGGCTGCTTTTTCGCCAATCATAATAATGGGCGCGTTTGTGTTGCCCCTGACTAAAGTTGGCATGATCGATGCATCAGCAACTCGCAATCCCTTAACCCCGTGTACTCGCAGTTCGGGGTCTACCACTGCCATTGGGTCAGTGCCCATTTTACAAGTGCCAGCCTGATGATGTCCTGTACTGCAACTTTCCCGGATGTAGGCTTCTAATGCTGCATCGCTAGTCACCCCAGGACCCGGAGCAATTTCCTTACCGCCAAATTCATCAAAAGCACCTAACTCAAACAATTGCCGCATTAATCGAATCCCGGCAATGAGAAGACGCACATCAGCTTCACTTTGCAGATAGTTCATCCGCAGAACTGGAGCGTCTTGGGGGTCAGATGAGCGCAAACTGACACTGCCAATGTTTTGGAAACGAGTTAAAGAGACTACACCCGTGAATCCCCAATTGGGACGGACATAGCCAGGCGGTAAATATATATCGGGGCCGAAGAAGAACTGGACATCGGGTGCAGCCTCCAGATTGCCCTTGCTATGAAAGAACAATCCGGCTTCAGACACATTGCTAGTGATGGCAGGGTGTACCTCTTGAGTAGTCTGTTGAGTTACTGGAACGATCAGGTGGTCTTGCAGGTTTTGACCGACCCCTGGCATATTAGCCACGACAGAAATTCCTAGCCCTTGCAGGTATTCTGCATCGCCAATGCCGGAAAGCAGCAATAACTTCGGTGACTCAAACGCGCCTGCACTTAAAATTATTTCTTAGTTGACCTTGACCTGATGCAGCATTCCCTCGTGCAGATATTCTACTCCAACAGCGCGAGTTTCCTTAAACAACAAACGAGTTACCAACGCTCCTGTTGTTATGGTCAAATTGGAACGCTTTTGAATCGGCACGAGGAAGGCAGAGGCGGCACTGTGTCGAAAACCATCTTTGATTGTCGCCTGGTAGAGTCCGGTTCCTGACTGTTGCCCACTGTTAAAATCAGGATTGTAGTCGTATCCCATTGCTACACAGGCATCGACAAAGCGTTGCGATACTACAGCAGGGGAAATCGGATCGCTAACACTCAACTCACCGTCAACCCCGTGGTAAGCATCGGCACCGCGTTGCTGGTTCTCAGATTTCTTAAAATAGGGCAACACATCCTGGTACGACCAGCCGGGATTCCCTAGTGCCTGCCAGTGGTCATAATCGTGAGAATTGCCCCGGATATAAATCATAAGATTAATTGAACTGCTGCCCCCCAAAACTTTGCCACGGGGACAAAACATTTTGCGATGGTTCAAGTACGGCTCTGGTTCAGAGAAATAGCCCCAGTCCACTTCGGAGCCTTGTAGATTGACACATTCCGGCGGAATATGAATCTCCGGTTTCGTATCCGCATTGCCTGCTTCAAGTAGTAACACAGTTGTATCACTGTTTTGTGACATTCGGTTGGCGACAACGCAGCCTGCCGAACCCGCACCAATAACAATGTAGTCATACTTAATATTCATACGCCGACCTAGCACTCTCAAAATTAGCCAAAGAGCTTATTCTACAACGCTTTGAAGCCGCCGAACTGAGCCATTGGAAAACCGACATAATCCTTGATGTAACGATCGCACTCCCCAGAATCTGCATTAGTCTAATTTCTGTAAAAGCCTCCTGGGATAGAAATTGTGCTAATTCATCTAATCTAATTTTGGATAGAATATTGTCTTTTTCATTAACTGTTACTTTGCGATTTTTAGCTAATCCACCTAAATACTTTAATTGCCGCTTCCTAACTCTAATAAAAATGATGTATTGTTGCCGTATCCACCATCTACTTACCTATACTGGTCAATTAACACTGATGCCTACCGCGGCAAGCTATGCACCGCTCTAATTTGAGGGAGAACCAGTATTTAACTGTGTTTAGATAACTTGAGAAAACAATCGCTAATGAATGTTCAGCGCAGTTAAGATTGTGCTTTCTTATGTTGCGACATCTGTTGTTGCAACATGAAGCCATTGTGGAGAACTGCCATAATCTTAACTGCGATCGCTGGAGCTACCATCATTGCTATCTTGATTTTCCAAAAAACTAACCAGCCATCCATCGCGCTTACCGAAGAATGGATCGCTACACAAGTGAGAGATGGGGACAGCATCACAGTCCGTCAAACCGATGGTAGCCAAATGTCAGTTGAGCTTTGTGGAATTGATGCCCCGGAATTGAAACAAGGTGAAGCTCCAAGACAAGCATTGGCTCATGAAGCAAAACAGAAACTACTCAAGCTCATTACTGCTGCCGATAATCAACTGATGATCGTTCCAGTCGCAAAAGACAGCGATGGGCGTACTGTTGCTGAAGTGATGGCTCACAGACAGGATGAGGCTGAGATTAGTTTTCAGGAAGAACTGCTCAAAAGCGGCTTGGCTAAAACGCAACTTGGCGGGGTGGAATGCCCGAATCAAATAGCTTTTGAACAGGCTCAGAAAATAGCGATCGCTTCTAAAACTGGAGTGTGGAGTCAAGACAAACGAAACTAGCCTTGAAGCTAAAACCAGCACTCCAGTTAAAATTTGTCGCAGATTTCAAGTAGGCGCAGATCCACCAAGCGCATTTCTGTAAGCATCAGCAGTTTCTGTGCCAAAACAACCAGCTTGAGCATGACGGAGTAGCGATTGTACTATCGGCATCGCAATACTCATGCCAAATAAGGCATTGAAACCTGCAATAACCACTGGTGCAGATAATACAACTGTAAATTCTGGAAATAACGCCAATACAGCCACTAAGATCAGAAAAACAATCGGTGTCGCAATACCTGCTGCCTTTGCCGCTTCTACAATTAAATTTTTATACTCTTCAACAGTAATATCGCCCCGATAAAGATCCAAGGAGTATGAAATCGCTGTGACTATAACTTGGGTAAGAATAGCGGTGACTGTAGCAGTGATCCCCAGCCTAGCAATTGTTCCTGAATTGCTGACAATAGAATCTACGGCATTATAAACCCGAATATAAAACTGCTCTCCAACAGTCATTACTTCGGCTCCGCGACGCAGATTATCAGCGCCCACTTCCCATACAATGTTGTTAGCACCATTTGAGCCACCTTGAGAGCGTGGAATGATATGGCTCCCATGTTTATCGCTCAAGAATTCACGAATAGTCCGTTCGTTAGCTCCTAGCTTTGATGTTCCAGGAATTTTCTCAAAAAGCTTCATGACATCTGTATCAGAGCGAGGCAAATCCCCAGTTCTCAAACCAGCACGATACCTCAATCTATATGCAATCTTGGGCATCTCTAGGGCTAGTTCCGCAGCTGTCTTAGGCAAGTTTTGTAATGCCTCAGCTATAGCTACACTCGAAGTTGTCACACCAATAGCAGTACCTTCTAATGCTTTACCCACATTTTGTACAGCTTGAAAACCTTGCTGTGCTGTTGCAGGCAAATCATTAATTGCATTAATACTTGAGGTAGTAATCTCAACAGTAGTATTTTTAATTCCATCAACTACTTCTTCTATCCCATTTACTGTATTAGTTGCTGCTTCTTGCGCTTTATCTTTGAGCGTATCCGCCAAATTTCGTACTTGGTTGATGAAATCCATGTTTTAATAAACTGTTGTTTTGAAGATTTTGTATTTAGTTCAGCTTCTCCTCTCAAAGCTAAAAACCACATCAGCATTAATCATGAACTTTTAGAGGAATATCTAAAGGGATAGTAAGGAATTTATAAATTTAGGTTGTGTTAGTTTAGAAATTGAACTATGCAGCTAGTTTAGCTGCTTTATTAACTATTTAGGTAGATTTTTTATTGATACAGCAATCAGCATTATATGAACCAGTTTTCTGCTTTGGTATTGTGTGCTTGAATTGAACAAAGAAAGTGATCGCTGCTCATAAAAGGGTTCAATATGCTTGAAATACAAAAACTGTGAATAGATATAAGGTAAAGCTTTTTCAGTAATTAAGCATTTAGTAGAAATACATGATAACTAACAGCTTATCGAACGTATGACTAGAGACAATCTCCATATAGCTAGATTTTAGCTATCATAAACGATATATAGCTCTACAAAAACTAAGTAAGCAGGAACTTTTTACTTCAAGGCTTATTAGACAGAAGATTTTCATTAGTTTATCCCAATCTTTCCTATTTTTCTTTACAGTATATTTAATATTTTATAAATTTAGTCTATTTACGTTTTTATAATTTAATGATATATATGTATCAATAAACTACAAGTAATTAGTACTATGTCTATTTCAAGCCCAAGTAATATAGCGTCTGCTATCCAAGTTGGGAGTATAGCTTCAAAGGCTTTACAGAAAATAGCTCCTATTGTTTCAGAAGCTTTTATTGAATCAATAGAGGTAGAACAAAAGCAAAAGTACAAGTCTAATAAAGGTTAATTTTTATAACCCTAAGCTCCACGTATGTCAGCTAAAGCACATCCAGGGAATATTTTGAATTTATTTGCAGAAATTCAACATCATCTTCATAATGGTACCATTCACCATGAACTAAGCTTAATTGCAAAACATACAAGAGACAAAGAGATTTTAGATATTTGTCACAGGGCATCAGATTGTTTAGAAATAGAAATAGATACTAGTTTCCATCAAAATAATATAGAACAGCATTTTAACTCTGTAAAAGCTCTGATTAATCATTTCCAAAAAATAAATGATATCTACAATAAAATTTTAGAAAAATTATCTGAATGCGATCCAAAATGGATAGAGGCTTTATTCAAAGCTACTGAGTCTCAAATAGTCTCATTGTCTAACTACTATGCTCTCCTTGATAGAATGCCAGATATTACTGATGTTAATGGTGAACCTGTAAAGCCAGGGGATCTTGTGGCTGTTAAATGCAAAGATGAAAAGGAGAGAAATTACGAACATTACGGAATAATTGTATCTAGTCAAAAAGGTTTTAGAGTAGCACACTTTTTTACAGGTGCAACCATTAAAGCTCAAAATAGCCTAGTCGAAAAGGGATTTAGTTACGTTCATGAAACAGCCTACTCTCCAGATTGGATTATTAAAGAGCATTTACCAGAAATAATCCCTTACAGCCATCTAGAAGTACGTATTAAAGAATCTAGAAATCAAGAAAGAAGAGTTTGGAATAAACTAAGCTATAACTGCGAACATTGGGCAAGGCAGATATTTAATGGAAAAGCGAAATGTACCCAACTAGAAGACATGAAAAAGGATAAAGAAGCAGCAGTCATCTGCTAAAATTTTGCTGTTTAACAAATTACAGCTTGGGGATGCGTTTGGGTGTTGAGCTAGTATTTTCAGGAATCTCATAATTAGCAATAGCAAGAGCGATTGCCTGTCTTTAGGATTCAGGTAAACACTCAGGATAGCTAACCATAGTTTGTATAAGTGCGGGTACACCTTGAAAACTAGTAGGGGTAAGGGGTAAATCTAGCAAGCGTGTCATGAGGAGCAAGTAGTACAAAATCTGAGTTTGTAACATTCAAGTATTAAAATGAAAATTATCCAAGTTATTTTTTGAATTAAATTAATATATCGAAAGTTAATGCGTAACATTTTTATCGTTATTATATTTATAATTTAATAACTGCGTTCGTCTGGGTTTCCTCTAAAAATTCGGAGAGTGTTGCTCATCCCTATCCTTTCAACTCATGCACACGTTGCCATTCCTGCTGTCTGATTTTGTAATTGGTAGCATTCGGCTGACGAATCACAGAAATATTTTTCAGCATAGGATCTTGTTTTAAGTTTTCCCGTAGCAGAGGCTTTTCTAACAACTTGCCGATAAACCGAATCTTTGTACAAGCTTTAACACCAGCGCGGCTGGTATCTATCCAATAGCCAATATCAGGTGGGTTTACAATAATTTTGGGAGGTTCAATAATCTCTGCAATTGCACAGATTCCCGCCTTATCTCCAGACTTCCTTTCTCAGTACTCCATCACTCCAATAGCCCACATTAGAAAGGCTTTCGGCAATAAGAGACAGAATTGATTGGGGAGACGATTGACAACGCCCTGATTTTTGTTAAATTGCTGATTTTTATGCGCTGACTTTCAATCCTTTTGTCTAATTCATTTTTTTGTAAAAAGCGAATAGTTCAAAAATTTCACACACCAATTATCAAACTCATGCCAAAGATCATCGTCATCTTCCAAAAATGAAATAACATAGTCATCTGGTGAGCTTTGTATTCTTTTTAAAAACTCTTCTACTGTCAGAACTTCATAGTCTTCCAAACTTGCACAACAAAAGCAATCACCAGGATCAGGTATTTCATAGGCTTGATAGGAGCTAGGCAAATCTAAGCCTGGTTTTCTTGCAGTTCCTGGATATTTCTTTTTCTTCCACTCTTGTTCAGTTTCAGATGATGATGAAAAAGTTACATATATAGATTGGCAAGCTTTGTTGGCAACAGCCATTAAAGCTAAATTTTCATCTTTTGTTTCTACATAAACTGGTAGATAGGCTACTTCGCCTGTATGTGATGAATAAAATTCTTGCCCAGTATCGTAAGGAACAAGAACAATTAATCCATCACAATTGTTTATTTGAGATGTGTTTTTAACCATTTTTCTATTGGAAGAGAACACCCATATAGATTTACGTTCCAGAGAGCAACTAAATTAGAAAGATTTATACCTGGTTTATACCCAACCTAAATCTTCTAAAGCTTGACTAACCTGCTCCCGTAATTGCCAGTGCCATTCTCGTTTACTAGTAATTTCAGCATCTTCCAATGTTTTCCAGTACCCGGAAGCTAACATTAGTGACCAGAATGGTTTACCACTATCGTCGTGTTGACGTGGCGAATAGTTTAAGTAATTTGCAACCAGTTCTGCGATTCTGGCGTATTGGAGATTTGCACCGCCAAAATGTTCATATCCAGCCGCTTTTGCTAACTCAGTTGCAGTAATAATTTGCTCGGCTGCATGGTAATGCGCTCTCAGCATAGCTTTATGACTATTCGTTATTTCGCAACTAATAGCGATAAAAGCTTTTTTGTAATCCTCTACTGGCGGAAACTGAATAGCTAAAACCTCTTGGATAACATAGCTTTTGAACCTGTCTATGTCTGTAAAATAGCGATAACCAAGACGATTTGCGGACTCTTCTATTTCTTGATCTGCATCAATTATCAGGGCAACTGGTTGACTTTTCCCGGATTGCAAGCCGTTGGGCCATGCTAAATCAAGTACTGTACTCACTGTTCCTGTCGAATCAGCAATTTCGTACATTAATTCACCCATCGGTAATCCCTGCTCTTGCACCCATACATTACATTCTTCCAGAACCCGTTCTTCAGCCAGTGGTACAACGGCAGTAGAGCTTTCCGCTTCTGGTTCTAAAACAGAATCTATCGCTTTTGCTTCTGGAATATCCCCAGCGAGTAAGCTATTCAAAAATTTATTGGCAGCTTGAGCTAATCTGTCACGACGTGCGGTTAAGAAATCACGGTAGTTTTCAATTTGCCACAAACTGCGTTCCATTGGTATCCAGTGCGTTGCGATCGCACCCGGTTGGGTTTGCTCGAATGCCTCGAAATACTCCGAGGGATGTCGGTTTGAGACTTTGAGGTTGGTTTCTTGGGTTAGAAATGTCAGATTAGCGATCGCGTTAACTTCAGATTTGGGATATCCAGCTTTGGAAAGTAACGATTTCGGAAAAATATGATGGACTTGCAAATAGCAATGTTTACCGAGAAGATGTTTGGATAGTTCGATGCCACTATCCCAATCTTGTGCTTGATGCACGCGAGTTAGCATATAAACTAATGGATAAAATCTTGCTCCCATACCCCAACCTTGAAAGTCAATAGCTTTGATTTCCAAGTCTCCGCGATTTTGCCGTAGGTTGGCGATAAGTTGGTCTAGCGGATTATCTTCAGATTCCAATATGTGTAAATCTTGTGCTAGAACGCTCTCAGTTGAGCCTGCGTACCGTCCCCACAATAAAGTATGTACATACCAGTAAAGTAACTTGTCGCGCTCTGTGTGATCTCTAAGATGTCCGCCACGCGCAACAAGGTAACGCACCATAACAGGAAAGGCGTAAATACCACCGAGTACCCGATTGTGGTCGAGTCCCAAGCGCCCAGAAATGAGGTTGAGCAGGGTATCAATAGCTTTTTCTGCCTTATATAGCCCGTCTTGAAATGTCGCAGTTTTAACATCTTTGAGCGCAGAAAACATTGCCTCTCCAGTAATAACTGCGTTAATGCACCTCAGCAACCACTCCAAACGAAAGTCAAAACCTGCTTTATTCCATTTTGCCAGACGCGCTTTGAGTTCACTACGGGCATCTGGCCATTGAGCGCAAACTTTTGCTAGTGCCAAATCACCTTTGGATAGTTTAGTTCCCCCGCTATTAACAGTGTTAAAAATCTCTACAACAACATCAACTGTTTTGTCTTCACCAGTGACTTCTTCAATATGCAAATTGATATTTTTAATGCCTTCTAATTTATTTAAAGCATTAATGTAAGTAGTCAAATTCAGACTAAGTTCTGGAATTTTGAGCAAATGCCCAATGAAAACTCCTACTCCTTGCTGCATCAATTCAGTCACATTTACCCATAAAGGGTTATCCTTCATTTTGACGGGAGCGTAAAATTCAAATATTTCATCTTCCAAGTTGAAATACAAACCAGTGAAAGCTTGCACATTCCCATCAAAAAACTGAGGTGGTTTACCCCGTACAATTCCATAGAAGGAGGTGATGCGCTGTTGCCCATCTAGCAGCAGTTTAACTGTACCTGTGGAAAGCTTACCATCGCCACGCTTATGCTCAACTGCTTGTTCGGTTTTAGTTTGCCACACTAATAAACTACCAATGGGATGTCTGCGATATAGTGAATTCATCAATCCACGCACTTGGTCACGATTCCATACGTAACCCCGTTGGAACTCTGGTAAGGCAATACTGCCCATGTCGATTTGGTCGAGGATAGTTGTAATGTTCATATATTATTTTTACTTTTAAGAATTAGTCAAAAACCAATCAATGCTTTAAACCTAGTTCCTTATTTTAAGTTTTCCCTCAACACTGGCTTTTCTAACAATTTGCTCAGACAACGAAATCTTGAAACAACGTTTAACACCAAAACAACCAGTATCAATTCAATAGCCAACATCAGCAGGTTCGATATGTTTGAGCGATCGGGCAACTCGATCAGCATCTATTTCCAAAGCTGATCATTGAAGTTTATATAAAGTTTTTAATGATTTCCAAGTTTATACTGAGGCAATAGTACTTAATCTAACCTTAAAAAGGTGAGATCAGTTCAAGCAATTTTTATGTTTAATACTCAAGAAACAGTAGCCAGAAAGCCATCTTTACTACCTAAACTCTACTGGTCATTCTCCAGTATAAAGAAAACATGACAGGAACTTTAAGCCCTTCTCCTGGTTCCATAGTCAATTGTCGTAGTCGGCAATGGGTGGTGCTGCCTTCAGAAAATCAGGATGTTATTCGCTTAAGACCGCTTTCTGGCAATGAAGATGAAATAGCTGGAATTTATCAAAAGCTTTTAGAAGAAAAGCTGGAGAACATTCAATTAGCCACATTTCCTCTACCTCAAGCTACTAGCGTACAAGACCATGCAGCCGCACTTTTGCTTATGGATGCTGCACGTCTTTTACTCCGTAGCGGTGCAGGGCCTTTTCGCTGTTTAGGACGGTTATCATTGCGTCCCCGTCCTTACCAGTTAGTTCCTTTATTGATGGCACTAAAGTTAGAGACGGTAAAACTGCTTGTAGCTGATGACGTGGGTATTGGTAAGACCATCGAAGCTGGATTAATAGCTCGTGAATTGCTAGACCGAGGTGAAGTTAAGCGAATTGCAGTACTGTGTCCACCACATTTATGCGATCAATGGCAGCAAGAATTAAGTGAAAAGTTTCATATTGATGCGGTGGTAGTACGTTCTGGCACAGCTTCCAAATTAGAGCGGAACATTCCAAATAATGACAGTGTTTTTAGTTATTATCGTCACCTGATTGTTAGCTTAGACTATGCCAAAGCAGAACGTCGTCGCGCCAGCTTTATAACTCACTGCCCTGACTTAGTAATTGTGGATGAAGCACATACTTGCGCCCGTCCAAATAAAACTACTACATCCCAGCAACAGCGACACCATCTGATTACAGAAATTGCCCAAAAACAAGAACAGCATTTACTGTTACTTACAGCTACTCCTCACAGTGGGATTGAAGAATCTTTTCTCTCACTTTTAGGTTTGCTGAAGCCAGAGTTTGAGCATTTCAATCTCAATAGCTTAACTGACAAACAACGTGACCACTTAGCCAATCATTTTGTTCAGCGCAGACGGGCAGATGTCAAACTCTGGCTAGGGAATGAAACTCCTTTTCCTGAACGAGAGTCAAGCGAGGAATCATATAAGTTATCGAAAGAGTACAAAGAACTATTTGATGAAGTCTATGATTTTGCGCGTGGTCTAGTGAAAACGACTACGGCGGACATGAGTCACGCTCAACGTCGGGGAAGATACTGGTCGGCTTTGGCTTTGATCCGTTGTGTTATGTCTTCACCGGCGGCTGCGATCGCTACATTAAATCGCCAAGTCAGTAAATCAGGCGAACGCTTACTGGCTGATTTAGACGAAGATTTGATGAGTTCTTATGTCCACGATCCCACAGAACAGGAACAAGCAGTTGATGCATCGCCAACTGTGGTGATAGAACAGGGACAGCAGAGTTACAAAGACGCAGACAAACGCAAGTTAAAAGCTTTTGTGCAAGCAGCAGAGAAGTTGCAAGGTGGCAAAGACCAAAAGCTGCAATCATGCATTGCTACGGTAGAATCTTTCCTCAAAGACCAGATGAACCCGATTGTCTGGTGTCGCTATATTGCTACAGGAAACTATGTAGCTGATGCTCTCAAACAGAAATTGGAGAAGAAAGGTAGTCAGATCCGCGTAATTGCGATTACTGGAGAACTTTCTGAGGATGAGCGGGAAACTCGACTAGAAGAGTTAAAATCTTATCCCCAAAGAGTCCTAGTAGCTACAGACTGTTTGAGTGAAGGGGTAAATTTGCAAACGCACTTCAGTGCAGTAATTCACTATGATTTACCCTGGAATCCTAACCGGTTAGAACAACGTGAAGGACGTATTGACCGCTACGGGCAAACAGCAACTAAGGTGAAAGCCTGCTTGCTTTATGGTCGAGATAATCCCGTTGATGGTGCAGTTCTCGATGTTCTGATTCGCAAAGCTGTGCAGATTCACAAGTCTTTAGGGATTACTGTTCCCGTACCAATGGAAAGTACTACTGTAGCGGAAGCAGTATTTAAATCCCTTTTTGAACGTACTACTGAGGTTATTCAATTATCGCTGTTTGAGTTTCAAGAAGAATCTGCGGTTGATAAAGTTCATAAGAATTGGGACAAGGCAGTAGAACGCGAAAAAACCAATCGGACTCGCTTTGCTCAACGTGCCATTAAGCCTGAGCAAGTAGAACAGGAATTAATTGACTCTGACCAGATTTTAGGGAATGAACAGGATGTAGAGCGGTTTGTCTTGTCGGCTTGCGATCGCATATCTTGTTCTTTAATTAAGAAAAAGCAGGGATGGTTACTTTCCCAACCACCGGATTTTCTCAAGTCAACTTTAGGGGATAAGTCGCGTTTACTCTCTTTTACCACCCCAACACCAGAGGGCGTGGAATACGTAGGAAGAAATCACCCTTTAGTGGAAGGTTTAGCGCGGTACATCTTAGAAGATGCACTCTCCCACACAAATGAACCGATCGCAGCACGATGCGGCTTTACTACAACTAATGCGGTACAAAAGCGCACAACTTTGCTGCTAGTAAGGTTACGGCATTTGTTAGACAGTTCTAAACGTACTACAGAAACGCGAAATACTACATCTCTGCTAGCGGAAGAATGCGCGGTTATTGGCTTTACAGGTTCGCCCTCCAGCCCTAGCTGGTTATCGCAGTTGGAAGCAACATCACTACTGCAACAAGCGAAGCCAGTTAGCGATGTTACTAAAGCTATCAAGCAGGTGGAAATTAGTGAGTTACTTCAAAGGCTAGAAGAACTCCAGCCAGATTTAGAAAAATTTGCCAGAGAAAGAGCAGAAGAACTTTTACAAAGCCATAGACGCGTCAGAACAATGACCCAAGAAGGCCGAATTCGCGTCACCCCCCAATTGCCGATGGATGTTCTCGGCATTTTCATCCTCCAACCCGGACGTAAGTAAAAGGCTGGTTGTCCCGCAACTGCTAATTTTTTATTTTTAATTCTCCAGATATGAAAACTACATTAACTGCGCTTCAAATCGAAGGAAATTTACTAGCTCCAGATATGACTGCCCAAATGCTAGAAGGCAGCATCAAAGGGCAATCACCAGAAGACTTTGGTTTTAATAAAACTGATAAATTAGCAGATGAAATTGCTACTGCTTGGGGCGATGCTAAAGCATACTGGGCAGCATTTCAACGGGCATTGGCAAGGCTCGATGAGAATAACTCGGCTACTACCATTACCCGTGAACTTTGGACAGTGCCATTACTGCAAAGTCTAGGTTATGAACCTGTATACACTGCAACAGCCGAAGTGGTAGAGGACAAAACTTATGCGATTTCTCACCGTGCGGAACCAGGAGAAAATAAGCCACCTATCCACATTATTGGTTGTCGGCTAGAAATCGATAAACGTCCTCCCAGTGGCACACCCAGGTTATCAGCACACGCGCTGGTGCAGGAATATCTTAACAAGACAGAACATCTGTGGGCGATCGCAACCAATGGTTATCGCTGGCGGTTACTGCGTGACTCTTTGTTGATGACTCGGCTTACATATATTGAATTTGACTTAGAGCAGATTCTCAATGGCGAGAACTTTGCCGAATTTGGGCTATTCTATCGGTTGTTTCACCGTTCCCGCTTGCCTGAAGGTATAGATGATGCGGATAAGTGCTTGCTGGAATATTATCACCAAGAGGCAATTCAACAAGGCGGACGAGTACGCGAAAAACTACGGGATGGGGTTGAAAAAGCCATAGTTCAGCTAGGTAATGGCTTTATTCAACATCCGCAAAACGAACGCTTGCGTCAAAAACTTGGAATTATTCCCAATTACGAAGCAAAAGTTACAAATTACGAATTCTATCGCCAATTGTTGCGGTTAATTTATCGTTTGCTGTTTCTAATGGTGGCAGAATCCCGCAATTTATTATTAATTGGAGATGACTTAGAGAAAGCGCGGATCTACCGAGAATATTACAGCATTGAGCGCTTGCGAGAGTTAGCCGAACGTCCTCATTGGCGACGGGAAGGTTTTCAAGATTTATGGCACGGTTTGTGGGTAACTTTCTTGCTATTTGATGAAAACTGGCGCGGTGAAGTACTAGGTTTGTCTCCCCTCAATGGAGATTTATTTGGTTCGGGTACTCTTTCAGCTTTAGATGATTGTGCAATTGATAATTATGATTTACTTGTAGCAATTCGGCAGTTGTCGCTGTACCAAGACAAGGTACAACTGCGGCGGGTGAATTATGAGTACTTGGACGTAGAAGAATTAGGAAGCGTTTATGAGAGTTTGTTAGAATTTCATCCCCAAGTAATACAGCGTCAGGGGATATATGAATTTGCTTTGGTGTTTGGTAGCGAAAGGAAAACTACTGGCTCTTACTACACTCCACCGCAATTAGTACAGCAATTGATTAAAACTGCGCTAGAACCTGTAATTGAAGACAAATTAGCTCAAGTTTGTAACCAAGCTTCTACATCATCCAACTCAGATGAAGTAAAGCATAATCTGGAAAATGCTTTACTGAGCCTCAAAATTTGCGATCCTGCTTGTGGTTCAGGACATTTCCTTTTGGCAGCAGCGCGTCGTGTTGGTAAAGAACTTGCCAAAGTACGCACCGATGAAGCAGAGCCAGGAAGTGAGCCGTTAAAATTAGCGATGCGAGATGTTATCCAAAATTGTATTTATGGAGTAGATATAAACCCCTTAGCAGTAGATTTGTGTAAGGTTGCGTTATGGATTGAAGGCTTTCCTGGTAAGTTACCACTTAGCTTTTTAGACCATAGAATTAAATGTGGTAATTCTCTGGTGGGAGTGTTGAATATTAATTGTCTGGATCAAGGAATACCCGATGAAGCATATAAGGCTGTGACCGGGGACAATAAGCAATTAGCAACACAGCTTAAAAAGCGAAATAAGAAAGAACGCGAAAACAAAGGGCAATTATCAATAAATGAGAATTCAGAACCTAAACGAACACGCTATGCAGAAAGTGTGCGGGAGTTGGGAAATATTGCTGAATTAACGCCACAGCAAGTAAGAGAAAAACAAGAACGATATCAACGAACTCGTAAAGATTCAGGATGGTGGCAAGATTATTCAGCATGTAATTTGTGGACTGGGGCATTTTTTATTCCGTTAATTGAGCAGAATTTGCAGCTATTACCAACAACAGAAGCTTTAACTCAGCTTTTACGTGCTAATTTGCCCAATCAAACAATAGTAGATGCAGCAAATAAATTAGCGGAAGAAAAACACTTTTTCCACTGGTGTTTAGAGTTCCCTGAAGTCTTTGAAAAAGGTGGTTTTGATTGTGTACTAGGAAATCCACCTTGGGAACGGATTAAGTTACAAGAAAAAGAGTTTTTCGCTTCTCGTAGTGCAGAAATAGCAAATGCTGCAAATAAAGCTGCGCGGGATAAGTTAATTAAGGAATTACCAAAGAAGAATTTAGAGTTAGCAAAAGCATTTGAAGATGCGAAACATGATGCTGAGGCACAAGGTAAATTTATTCGAGAGTCGGGTAGATTTCTTTTTACTGCGGTAGGAGACATCAATACCTATGCTGTTTTTGCTGAGACTACAAGAAAGTTGATTTTATCTGATGGAAGAGCTGGAGTAATTGTCCCTACTGGAATTGCAACTGATGACACTTGTAAAAAGTTTTTTGGAGATTTGTCCCAGAAAGAAGCTTTAGCAAGTCTGTATGATTTTGAAAATAGAGAAGCAATATTTGCTGCTGTACACCGGAGTTATAAATTTTCTCTATTGGCTATGAGTGGTAAACCAATTAAACGTGGTAATTTTGCCTTCTTTTTAACCCAACCTCGACAATTAGACAATCAAAAGCGTCTATTTCAGCTTTCACCTCAAGATATTGCCTTAATTAATCCTAATACTCTCACCTGGCCCATTTTTAGAACTAGCACAGATGCTAATTTAACAAAGAAAATTTATCAGCGTATACCTGTTTTGGAGAATGAAAAAACAGGGAGTAATCCTTGGAGGATTTCATTTATGGCTATGTTCCACATGGCAAATGATAGTGGGTTATTTAAAAATGAAGCGTGTAATGAATTAGTTGCACTATACGAAGCGAAGATGTTTCATCAGTTTACTCACCGTTGGGTGACTTATAGAGATAGTGGCGATACTGCTGATTTGACCGATGAGGAAAAGGGTGATGCGTCTTTTGCGATTCAACCACGTTATTGGGTAAGTCAAGTTGAAGTGGAAAATAGATTAGCTGGAAAGTGGGATAAAGATTGGCTTTTGAGTTGGCGAGATATTTGTAGATCGACTGATGAACGTACTGCAATTTCTTCTATATTACCTAAATTAGGCTGTGGTGATACAGTGCTTTTAATGTTTCCCCAGGTAGAAAATGTAGTATTAACATTATGCTTATTTGCTAATATAAACAGTCTTGCTTTTGACTTTGTTGCAAAGCAAAAAGTAGCAGGAACACATCTTAAATTCTTTACAATGCGGCAACTTCCCGTTCTTCCCCCAGAATTATACACCCTAGAAGATATCAAATTTATTAGCAATCGCGTACTCGAATTAGTTTACACCGCGTGGGATATGCAACCCTTCGCTAAAGATATGGGATACGACGGCGAACCCTTCATTTGGAACCCCAACAGACGCGCATTATTAAGAGCAGAATTAGACGCATATTACGCCAAACTCTACGGACTCACCCGTGATGAACTGCGATATATCCTCGACCCTGCTGATGTCTACGGCGCAGACTTCCCCAGCGAAACATTCCGCGTTTTGAAGAATAACGAAATTAAGCAGTTTGGTGAATACCGCACACAAAGACTGGTATTAGAAGCTTGGGACAATCTGTTTGGTTCGTAGCAAAACCAGATAGATAAATATTCCTAATTATTAATTTTAATAAAAAAGATGGCTATAACTGTAAAGCTAAATGAATTAATCCAGCAACCAGAGAATGCTATTTTATCTATCAGCACTCTATTAGGTCAAAAATTAGCATTATTAGATTGCTCAGGTGTGGTTGCCGTTACTCCAGAGCAATTAACACTTTTATTTACAGCCATCCCTGAGAATTGGCAGTTAACCGAAATCAAAGAAGTTTTCGATTTCTCCACAATTACCCCAACCTTTAACCACCAACTTCAAGACTGGATTAACCAACGCTTAGGATACATCCAACCCCAAACCTCCATTACCGATTACGAGTTAACAAGTACAAATGATCTTGATATTTTTAACTTTCGCAACGAAGTAATTGGCGATTACCGTCGCTATATAGAAAGCTTCCTTAAAATCCGCGATCGCAAAGTCAAAGAATTTGTAGACGCAGAATTAGACAAGGGGCAACTTTGGACTGACCCCCTAGTTCAACTCAATCCCAGTTACAAAAAAGGTGCAACAGTTAAAGAGTTAGTACAACAGCAAACGCTTCATCCAGACTGCGAGAAATACTTCTACAAAAAAGACGGCACACCCTTCATTTTCCACTACCACCAAAAGCAAGCATTTGAAACCGCACAACGCCAAGAACCTTACGTTGTTACTACAGGAACAGGTTCCGGTAAAAGCATGACTTACGTTGTGCCGATCTTTGATGATTTACTGCGTCATCCTGAAATTTTAGGAGTCAGGGCAATATTGGTTTATCCCATGAATGCCTTAATTAACTCCCAAAAAGAAGAACTCGACAAATTTTTACGCCAAGTTCCTAATACTCATATTCGTGTTGAAAAATACACCGGACAAGAAAGTTTAACCAGGAAAACCGAAATTCAAAACAATCCACCCCATATTTTACTCACCAACTACGTGATGTTAGAGTTAATGCTCTCACGCACTCACGAAAATAAACTGGTAGAGTCTCCCAATTTAAAATTCCTGGTACTGGATGAATTACATACCTATCGCGGACGACAAGGTGCAGACGTTGCCATATTGATCCGCAAACTCCGTCAGCGTAGCAAAAGTAATGAGGAATTACTCTGCATTGGCACAAGTGCCACCATGTCAACGGTCGGTTCCCGCGAACAACGCCGTCAGGTTGTGGCAGATGTCGCTAGTAAATTATTTGGCGTGGAAATTAAACCCAGCAATGTCATCGATGAAACCCTAGAACGTTCTATCCAACGTGTTGAACCTACTATTGAACAACTGTGCCAAGGAATTTTAGCAGGTTTACCAACCGAGTTAGAACAAACACCAACAGAATTCCGAAATCATTCCCTAAGCTACTGGATCGAGATGAACTTCGGTTTAGAAGAAAGAGAAGGGCATCTCGTTCGCCGTCAACCCATCAGCTTAGAAACAGGTGCAGTCAAACTTGCCCAACAAACCCAGCTTCTAGAGGAAACTTGTTTAACAGTCCTCAAACAGATGTTCCTGTGGGGTAGCAAAACTAATGGACTTGCTTTTCGCCTACATCAGTTCATTTCCCAAGGGGGAAGCGTTTACGCCACTATTGAAAATCGAGACAAACGCCATTTAACCCTTGAAGGTCAATATACAACCACCGACAACCGCCTACTTTATCCCCTCGTTTTTTGCCGGGAATGCGGACAGGATTACTATGTCGTGCGCTATGATGCCGATAAGTATATTATCCTGCCCCAATTGCCCACTGCATTAGATATTAGTCCTGATGATGCAGATATTACTGAAGGTTATCTTACCCTCGATGAACCAGAACTGTGGGATACAAGCGATGAAGATAGACTTCCTGACTCTTGGTTTAGTGAAACCAAAAAGAAAGGACGGGTTGCCAAAAAAGACTTTGCGCGATTTATTCCCCGAAAACTCCAAATCCTACCCAATGGTAAAGTTACATCCTCCCTGTTGCAAGGAACTACTTGTTGGTTTATTCCCAAACCATTTTTAACCTGTCTTAACTGCGGTGTACTCCATGACAAAAAGCGCAACGAATTTGCTAAACTCTCTCGCCTCAGTAGTGAAGGACGCAGTACCGCGACCACTCTACTTTGTCTTTCTACCACCAGCCGCCTCAAGCAAGTGTTTACAGGGGAGAAAGTTAAAGCCGCCAAAATTCTCAGTTTTACTGATAATCGTCAAGATGCGTCTTTACAAGCGGGGCATTTCAATGATTTTGTCCAAACCAGTTTCTTACGGGCTGCACTTCTAGGAGCAATTCAAGCCAAAGGACAACTCACCCACAGCGAATTAGCCAGCGTTGTCGTGCAGTACATGGGAATTACTCAAAACGACTATGCCAAGCAACCAGCAGAATTTAGTGGCGGTAAGCGGCGCAATGAAGAAGCCTTTCGCAAACTGATTGAATACCGTCTTTACGAAGACTTGCGTCGGGGATGGCGCATTGTTCAACCCAACCTCGAACAGTGTGGATTGTTGGTAATTGAGTATAATGGGCTACAAGAAGACTGTGCTGACAACAACCTTTGGCAAAAACACCGCCATCCTCTTTTACTACAAACAACTCCGCAACAACGTTTCATCATTACCCAAGCATTCCTCAACCATTTGCGGCGAGAATTGGCAATTGATGCCAAACTTTTACAACCAGACCAAAAAGATTCACTAAAAAGCGAAGTCATTCAAGCTCTTAAAGAACCTTGGGTATTCGATGAGAACGAATATTTATACTTAGCAACTTGGGCAACTATTAACACTGGTGGTAACGAAAAAGCGAAAGTTAAACTTACTACTAGAAGTAAAATTGGACGATTTTTGCGATCGCCAAATACATGGTCACTCCGCAGCCAACTTTTAACAGATGTAGAGTTCAACAGCTTAATCACTACTTTAATTGATGCTTTGTGTGATGCTGGCTACCTAGTGCAAGAAAAATCTGAGGTACAGCTACGCATAGACTCACTACTATGGAAAGCAACCAACCTCAAGGAAATCCCTACCGATCCCTTAACATCGCGTCGCTTGCAGGGTAACGATAAACCCAATATTTCAGTTAACCAATTTTTCCAAGGTTTTTACCAAACCAATACCTTGCAAATCCAAACAATGGAAGGGCGAGAACATACCGGACAGGTAAGCAACAAAGACCGTCAAGAACGGGAAGAAAAATTCCGTCAAGGACAATTAGCTGCATTGTTCTGTTCTCCGACAATGGAATTAGGGATAGACATTTCTGACCTTAGCGTTGTCCATCTCCGAAACGTTCCCCCCAGTCCCGCTAATTACGCTCAACGTAGCGGTCGTGCTGGTAGAAGTGGACAGCAAGCTTTAGTCATTACTTATGCTTCTATTGGTAGCGGTCACGATCAATACTTTTTCAAACGACAAAATCAAATGGTTGCTGGGGTAGTTGCTCCACCAAAACTAGAGCTAGCCAACCAGGATTTAATTAAATCTCATGTGTATTCGATTTGGCTGGCACATACTGGGGTTTACTTGGAAGATTCCATGAATAAAATCTTGGATTTGGAATTAGAAAACTATCCCCTTAAAGACAGTATTCGCCAACAGCTTACCCTGAGCCAAGCCAAATTAACCCAATGTCTGCAAGCCGCTCAGTCTATCTTCTCAGATTTTTTCTGCCAAGAGGATCTGCAAAAAGCTTCTTGGTATTCTGTAAATTGGTTACAGAATACCATCGAAAATGCTCTGAATGCTTTTGACCGTGCCTGTAAGCGTTGGCGAGATTTATATATAGAGTCAGTTAAGCAGTTAGAATCTGCCCGTCGCACTATTGACCGTTTTGCTAGAGGTGATGTTGCTCAAGAAGAACGTAACAATGCGGAAGCACAGGCACGAGAAGCACAACGACAAATTGAT
The DNA here is from genome assembly GCF_017115065.1 of Nostoc sp. JL23. Lineage (NCBI taxonomy): Bacteria > Bacillati > Cyanobacteriota > Cyanophyceae > Nostocales > Nostocaceae > Nostoc > Nostoc sp. JL23. Next base: position 1,574 of record NZ_JABXKN010000057.1, on the reverse strand, counting down.
TTACTCGTAGGACACAGCCAAGGCAAAAGTAATTCCCAGTTTGAATTTTATCCTTATCGTTACTTTGCCGCCGAAGGGTTTTTACCAGGGTTTAACTTCCCCCGTCTGCCAGTCCGAGCATTTATTCCGGCTGGTGAAGGTGGTGAATTCATCTCTCGCCCCCGCTCAATGGCATTACGGGAATTTGCTCCCAATAATATCCTTTACTACGAAGGTAGTAAATTTATGGTGGCCAAAACAAAAGTTCCTGTTGGTGGCATTGAAGGCGAGTATAAACGGGTGAGTGTCTGCGCTAACTGCGGGTATTACCACGACGGCGATTTTCGTGACACTTGTGAAAACTGTGGCGCAGAAATTAAACCTGATGCTCATGGCAATGTAGCCAAATTGACTCGTGTACTGCCAATGGAAACTGCGATCGCTCGTCGTCGAGAACGCATTACCTGCGACGAAGAAGAACGGCTCAAGTACGGCTACAACATCACCACTCATTTCCGCTACGCTAGCCAAAAGCGGGAATCAGCTATTGTTCAAGCTGCTGACGGTACGCCACTGTTCAAATTAACCTATGGAGCTACAGCTACCATTTGGCGAATTAATCGGGGGCTGAAGAAGAATAGAGAAGAACGAGGATTTAAGCTCAATCCAACAACGGGGGTATGGGGCGACCAGAAAAATCCACAGACTCAACAGACACCCGATAGCTTGCATACCGAAGTGAATTTAATGGTTGATGATACTTGCAATATCTTGATTGTTGAGCCATTAAATGTTTTTGTTGAGGATAGAGAAGCTTTTATTGCCACCTTGCAATACACCTTAGAAACTGCAATTCAAGCCGTTTACAAATTAGAAGCTGATGAACTCGACTCCGAACGACTAGGCGAAGGCAAGTATTTACTGTTTTGGGAAGCTGCTGAAGGCGGTGCAGGTGTCTTATCCCAGCTACTAGAAAAACCAGAAGCGTTTCAGAAAATTGCTGATGCAGCTTTAGATATCTGCCATTTCAAAGAACCAAAAGATAGTTGCATCCAAGCTTGCTATGAATGTTTGCTTTCTTATCGCAATCAGTTTGACCATGCACTGATTAACCGTCACATTATCAAACCTTGGCTTGATGTGCTACTTGAAAGTAAAGTTATTACCCAAGTTAAAGGTCTTTCCCGTGATGAGCAATATCATAAACTACTGGAGCAAACAGACCCCAACTCTGATTTTGAGCGTGTAGTGTTACAGGAAATTTACCAACGGGGTTATAAACTACCTGATGCTGCACAGGAATTGATTCCAGAAGCCAACTGTAAACCAGATTTTATTTATAAGGACGAGGCGATCGCTGTTTTTTGTGATGGTTCAGTTCATGATAGTCCTGATAAGCGCAGGCAGGATCAGATTGAACGAGACAATCTTAGATATGAAGCTGGTTATGCTGTGCTGACATTACGTTATGACGAAAAGTGGCAAACTGAACTGGTACGTTTAGCAGTTTATAACCTCTAGCTAGCCATTTATAAAAACTGGCTCTCCCAGACTAAATATGTTAAATTAACAACAGAAATGCCAGTTTAGTAAAA